>JADFYS010000139.1 GCA_015232955.1 Gammaproteobacteria bacterium | reverse complement strand
CCTGCTTTTTTAACCCTCACCCCTACCCTCTCCCGCTGGGAGAGGGAGATCAGGTGATGGGGTCTGAACGGTTACAACTGCCCCCCCTTACATAATGCTCTTTACCGGAAACTCGGGCAGCTCAATAAATCGCTTCTGCTGCGGGAGCTGATTCTCCTCTGACTTCGGTTTTGGTTTGGGTTTAGGTTTTGGTTTGGGCGTCGGTTTTGGTCTAGGCTTCGGTTTCGGTTTCGGCTTCAGCTCCTCTTCATCCCCCTCCAGTTCCGGAACCTTGCTCTGGGCGAAACGCTCCTCCATCTCCTCTGGTGTTGGCGGAGAGCGTTTGTGGAGCTTGGCAATGACCGAACGGTTGGTCTGCCGCCCCTCTTCGGTACGGTTGGTGGTTAACGGTTTACGCTCACCATAACTGAGTGCGGTAAACATCGATTCCGGTACTCCGGCATCCATCATATACTGTTTCACCGCCTCGACCCGCTGCTCGGCAAGGAGATCATTCTTCTTTCTCCAGCCACGATCATCGGTATAGCCCTCAAGATCCACCCACTGCACCTCTGCATCGGCTGCGATATAGGAGATCAGTTGCTCGAGCCTCTCTCTTGCAGCTCCGGTGAGAGTACTCCGCCCGGTGTCAAAAAAGAACTGGCTATCCTCAACAAAATCAAACATATAAGGGTAGATCTTTGCCAGACACTCCTGCAGCTTTGGGATCTCGGGTGAAAACTCCAGCGGCGAGAGTGAGACCCGAATCAGATCCCCCTCCTGCGGCTGCGCGTAGTACTGCAGCGTCGGTAACATCCCCATCTCCAGCTCGTGGAGCGCCTCCCATGCGGCCCGGCTGTCAAAACGGACAAAAGGATCGCCATCACTATCCTCGGCCACCGCCATCTCCCGCCGCGAACGGTTATGTTTCCAGCTCGGCGCTAACAGAAGCAGCCGCACCTCCCCCTGTGGAGTACGACCATGGGTCAATTCAAACTCTAGCTCAAACCCCCTCCCCGCCTCTTGCTGAAAACGACCAACCCCGTAACCGGGGATATTCTGATAGAGGGTGCAGAGGGTGTTGGCTGCGCTGGAGTTCCACTCCGGGCTAAACTCATCCCGACCAAAGCTGAGGGTTGCCGCTGTCGCAGGAGCAGAGAGCACAACCGCTACCAGTGCGATTGAAGCGACAGAGGGGACTCTGCCAAGTAGTGCAATCGCCATTGTCACCCTGCTCCGCATCACTGTAACATTGATTTTCTGAAAAAAGGACCCATCCTCTCCCCCGCTGTTGTTGTTTGACATTACACTACTGATATTAAGGAATTTAAATGGCTATTGATAAAATTGTTCTTGCAGTTGCTGGTCTCTTCATTCTCCTCTCCCTCGCTCTCGGTGCCCCGGGCAGCCCCATCTTTCACCATAGCTACTGGCTCTGGTTTACCGCCTTTGTCGGCGCCAACCTGTTTCAGGCGGCCTTTACCGGATTCTGCCCGATGGCGATTATTCTCAAAATGGTCGGTATCAAACCGGGGCAGGCCTTTAACTAGCGACCAGCATCCTCCCAATAACCGGCTGAAGGCTTAAACAGACTTCAGCCGGTTTTCTCCCTGCAATCACTCCATCCCCTTGCTATTATCAGCAACACGCTCCCCCTGCAGCAGAGCGACTGCCTCTGCGTTGAGAAAGAGCAGGGGATTGACCCGCTCACCATTCAGACTGACACTCCAGTGCAGATGAGGGCCGGTCACCCGACCGGTCATCCCTACCGTTGCGATCACCTCTCCTTGAGTTATCTTCTGGCCCAGAGCGACATTGATGGTATCGAGGTGACAGACCATCGAGACCAGTCCCTGACCGTGATCGATAAAAATGGTATTTCCGTTAAAAAAGAACTCCCCCAGTTGCGTCACCACCCCATCACCGGGAGTCATCACCAAGGTTCCTTGAGGAGCCGCGATATCGATACCGCTATGGGGGCGCCTCGGCTGACCGTTAAAGAACCGTCTCTTGCCAAAGGGGCTGCTCATAATCCCTGAGACCGGCAGGATAAAGTCGCTGTTCACCCCCTCTAGCGGACGCCAGTTGCGAAAGGCGTCCCGGCTCATGCGCTGTTCTCGATAGATGCGATCCATATCCCGTTGATAGGGGGTCACTTTGCGTTTGTCGGAGAGGGTGATGTGCTGTTCAAGATACTGTTTTGGGGCGACGGTAAAGGGGATGGTCTCCCCCCCCACCTGTTCAAGCTCTGCTCTACCCACCTCGGTCTCCAGCCCCAACCCCACCACGGCGAACCACTGTTGCTCTTCCGCCTCTACCAGCACCCGCCGCTGCTGAAAATGGAGTTCTGGAGGAGGTGTCGTTATCTCTCCCAGGGCAATGACCGCCACCCCGCCGGGGACTGCGTCGTGTTGAGGTAGCGCCAGCAGAATCGGAGCAGAAGCGAGCAGCCACCACCCCCCCAATAATCGGATTCCCAACCATTGAATTGTCCTATAACGCCTCAGCACTTTCATAACCCCCTCTAGTCGTCATCCATTTGACACATGGAACCAGCGTTTTCAGCGATCTTGGGTATATCTTCAACTCTGGCCATGAACCCCCCTTCCCCAAGCAAGATCTCGACCAGTTCACCCACCGCGACATCAGTCGCCCGTTGCACCACCTCTCCATCACTCCGCCGGGCGAGGGCGTACCCCCGCTTCAGGGTGTTGAGCGGACTGACCGTCTCTAGTGTCTGCGCTGAAACCAGCAGCCGATCCCGGCTCTGTCCCAGCTGCCGATTCATCGCCATCCGCAGCCGCGTGGTCAACTGCTGTTGCCGTTCGCGCTGACGCTGCAGACGGTGACGGGGACTCTGTAGCTGCAGACGGGTATTCAGTGCTTCCAACTCACGCCGTCCCCGTGCCAGCCGTCGCAGCAGTGCACTTTTGCCCCGCTGCTCTAGATAGTCGATCTCCTGACTCCGCTGCTGGATGAGAAGAGCGGGATTCCGCAGACGCCAACTGAGCTGTTCCAGGCGGTGATGGTAACTCTGCAGCCACGCCCGTCCCCCCCGCTGTAGTCGCTGAGCCAGTTCGTCAATCCGGCGGCGCAACATCTCACCATCCGGAGTGATCAGCTCTGCCGCAGCGGAGGGGGTAGGCGCGCGGAGATCAGCAACAAAATCGGCAATGGTAAAGTCCACCTCATGCCCCACTGCGCTCACAACCGGGAGCCGGCTGTGAAAGATCGCCCGCGCCACCCGCTCTTCATTAAAGGGCCAGAGATCTTCGAGTGAACCCCCGCCCCGTCCCAGGAGCAGGAGATCACAACGCCCTTCATCATTGGCTTTGGTCAAGGCCGCGCAGATGGTCGCCGCAGCCCCTTCCCCCTGCACCTCCACCGGATAGAGGATAATCTCGAGCAGGGGAAAGCGGCGTTCAACTACCGCAATAATATCGCGCAGCGCTGCCCCTGTGGCGGAGGTGATCACCCCCAGTCGTTGCGGAAAGGGGGGAAGCGGCCGTTTGCGGGCGGGATCAAACAGCCCCTCTGCCAGAAGGCGCTTTTTCAGCGCCTCAAAGGCGCGCTGCAGGGCACCTCCACCCACCTCTTCCATCGCTTCGGCCACCAGCTGATAGTCACCCCGCGCCTCATATAGCCCCACTCGGGCGTAGATCTGAACCTCCATCCCATCTTCGGGAGTCAGATCAAGGGTGGAGACCCGCATCCGAAACATGGCGCAGCGGACCTGAGTCATCTTATCCTTCAGGGTGAAGTAGAGGTGGCCGGAGCGGGGGCGGGCGAGATTGGAGATCTCTCCCACCACCCAGACCATTCCCAGCTCCCCTTCAAGCAGGGTTCGTACCTTGCGATTGAGATCCGATACGGTATAGATCCGCCCCTCTGGACGGTGATTCTCCATCTCTGCTGGAGCAGGTTTGGGGTTAGTCAAGCAGAAGAGAGACCAGGCCGTCCGCCAGTTTCGGCTCAAACCAGGTCGATTTCGGAGGCATCACCCTGTCGGCATCGGCCACCGCCATCAGCTGCTGCAGTGAGGTGGGGTAGAGCGAGAAGGCGACCGCCATCTCTCCACTATCGACCCGCTTTTCGAGACCCGCCATCCCCCGAATCCCGCCCACGAAGTCGATCCGCTTATCCCGACGCGGATCATCGATCCCGAGCAGTGGCTCTATCACCTCCCGCGCGAGAATGGAGACATCGAGAGCCGCCACCGGATCCCCTGCCGGGATCCGCTTTGGATCCAGCTCTAGCCGATACCACTGCCCCTCAAGATACATCCCAAAGCAGCCGCTTTGCTCCGGTTTCACCGCTGCAGCTACAGCTGTCACCGTAAAGCGGTGCTGCAACTGGGCTAAGAATTCGTCTCGACTCAAACCGTTGAGATCGGTCACCACCCGGTTATAGTCGAAGATCTGCACCTGGCTATCGGGAAAAAGGACCGCCAAAAAACGGTTATAGGGTTCACTGCCGTGATGTTGGGGGTTCTTTGCCTGACGCTGTTTCGCCACCCGAGAGGCCGATGCCGAACGGTGGTGGCCATCGGCGATGTAGAGGTGGTCCATTGCAGCAAATGTGGTGGTAATAGTGGCGATATCCTCTTCCGCCGCGATGACCCAGAGGGTGTGTTGCACCCCATCGTCGGCCACCAGATCGAGCTCGGGGGGGGTTGCTGCCACGGTCGCGACCAGGTTGTCTATCTGTGGATGGTGACGATAGGTGAGAAATACCGGCCCGGTCTGGGCGTTGAGGGTATCGATCTGGCGTACCCGATCATCCTCTTTATCGGGTCGGGTATACTCATGTTTACGAATGCGGTTGCTGTCATAGTCTGTAACCGATGCCGCGGCCACCAGCCCAAACTGCTGATGCGCCCCCATCACCAGTCGATATAGGTAGTAATGTTCTGCGGCGTCTTGCTGAAGGACACCGTTTGCAACCATCTGCTGAAAGTTCTCCAGCCCCTTGGCGTAGACCGCATCATCATAAGGGTTGGTTCCCGGAGGAAGATCGATCTCCGGTTTAGAGATGTGGAGAAAGCTCCATGGTCTGCCTGCCGCCCGTTGTCGCGCCTCCTCTGAGTTGAGGACATCATAAGGTGGGGCGGCGACCTCTTCAGCACGCCCGGGGGCGGGACGCAATCCTCGAAAGGGACGGATCATGGTGTTATTTTCTCCTTACAGTAATATTGTTCAGGCGCTCCCCCATCTCCCAACGAGCCGCTACGACAGAGAGGCGCCGTGGTCAGAGAGTCTATGGGGAAAAAGTCAACTATAAAAGTGTGGGCAACGGAAAGGTTCACCCCTAACGCAGGTGTAAGATCGTGCCAGAGATCTCTCTTCAGGAAGAACAGAGCTGCTGGCAGACTGAACTCAAACCTTGATATCGATTATGGAACCGAGGGTCTCATTGGCGCTCTGTAGCACCTTAACATTGGCCTGCACCTGCGTGAGATCCCGTTTTGAATCAACCAGTGCTGAAACGGTCTGATCGCGCTCACCCTGCTGCGCTGCCACCGGTTGTCTGGCGATGGTGTTGGCATTTTCATCCAAACCCCGCATCCCCTGAAGAACACCCTGCAGCCCCGAAGCCATCGCTGAACCTATCTCCATCACGCCCTCTCCTCTTAATAAATGTAACGACCTCTACCCAAAACAGTTAGAACAACTGAACTTCAGCTTAAAAGCTTAAAAAAATCCCCCTAGCCCCAATGTCATTAAGTTAAGGGTGGGGATCTCCGCTACCCGATTGGCGGGACGCCGTAAACCCATCCCTGGGGGCT
>JADFYS010000138.1 GCA_015232955.1 Gammaproteobacteria bacterium | reverse complement strand
TGAGCTGTGAGGATAGCATTATGGAGTCAGATATGGGAGCAATGTCATTAAGTGAGCGTAAGCAGAATAATTGATGGGATTTTGAGGATTTATAATCAAATTAATTGATGCCGATCTGTACACGCAATTGAAAGATAAGGGTTTTTAAATTAAGTGAGGGTGTGGAGGAGTTTCTTTCAATAATTGATGGAACTGATTTATTGGAGATTTTTTCTTTCCCATCAAATAATTCCCAACTAAAGCCGCTTTTTCGCGGCACTGGCTTCACTGAAAGTCAAAGATGCCCTCAGTGTTTCATAGCCAGTGCTGCTAAAAAGTGGCAATCCCCTTAAACAACGTGAACATGAGCACATCGATTATCGTGCTCACTCACAGCGGTCAATATTGGCGTTTTGCCCACCAATGTGGGACAACTATGCATTGAATTCGTCAACTATGCATAATAGTCTCAATATGACCGAACAACTGCCTTACCCAGACCGTATTCGACAACTGCTCCAGTCAAAAACCGTCTTGTCGCTCAAACAGCTGCGAAACGCGCTTGCAGACAGAGCGCGAAGCAGTTTGTTCCGGGATTTGCAACAGGTTGAGCTACACACCAGCTATTCACATGCCGGTCAATACCATGCTCTCAAATCAACCGTTACATTCAATCGGGACGGCCTGTGGTTTTACGGTCAAATCGCCTTTTCAA
The DNA here is from genome assembly GCA_015232955.1 of Gammaproteobacteria bacterium. Taxonomy (GTDB): domain Bacteria; phylum Pseudomonadota; class Gammaproteobacteria; order Thiohalomonadales; family Thiohalomonadaceae; genus JADFYS01. The sequence goes on along the minus strand of JADFYS010000138.1, from coordinate 5,140 downwards.
AATATGGGACTCTCAAAAGCACACTGACGGCAATTGTTTCGGCTTCGTCCGCCGGCATGACCCACAAGGAATTGAAGGCTCTGCTGCGCATCCCGGTGCAAAATGCGCTCACTCATTTGATCAAGGTCGATATGCTCAGGCGCAAGTCTTCACCCGGACAGCCATTCGTTTACCTGAGTCAAGAGGCCTCACGGGCGCAGACGCAATGGCGAGAGAGAGAAGCACTAGGTGAGGAAGCGATCGGCATGGCCTTGCCACCAGAGTCCGTCATCATCAACATCCTGCTCGAGATTATTCAGGGAGATGGGCGTGCCATTGATGAATCCGAGTTAGGTTCACGATTGAAAATGAAAGGAATCCTCGTACCGCAGCAGCAACTGGTTTATGTTTTGGCCACCTATGACATTAAAAAAAACGGATCATGAAAGGATCCAGCTGCTGCGCTCAATGATTGACCGTCTGACGGACGGCTTCAGCGCTTGTCATCTATTCCCGCAAAGGCCACAATTGCATTTCCACCCTACGGAGAACCAGTGTAGTTGTTGCGGTGGAGAAGTACTGGTCTACAAGACGGTCCGCAAATTGGTGACCACGCTTGATGTGGGCGAGTTTCAGTCCGTGGAAACACAGCTGCGGTGCAAACACTGTCAGGCGATTTATCGTTCGGAAGAATTACGCGCGTTGACACCACAGGGCGGTAAATTCGGGTTCGACGTGATTGAATTTGTCGGCAGGGCATTGTTTACCGGTTGCCGCGCCGAATCACAAATCCGATCCGAACTGGCGGCAAGAAATGTCGCCATCTCCGAGAATGAAATCCGTTTCCTGGGCAAACGCTTTATTGTTTACCTGATGCTGGCCCACCGTGAGTGCAGTGAAGCACTCAAACACCATATGGAGGTAGGTGGCGGCTATATCCTGCACATGGATGGTACCTGTGAAGGCGACAGCCCACATCTGTTCAGCTGCATCGACGGGTTGGGCAACATCGTACTGGGCAACAGGAAGATGCCAACGGAGGACAGCCAGCATATCATCCCACTGCTACAACAACTAGAATCGGAGTATGGCTCGCCCATCGGTTGCGTCCATGACATGGGAGGCGCTATCCTGAAGTCCGTCAGACAAGTGTTCCCCGGCATCGCCGATTTCATCTGCCACTTCCATTTCCTGCGAGATCTGGGCAAGGATCTATTCGATTTCGAGTACCGCACCCTCCGCCGCTATACCCGTTCCTATAACGTTCAGGCAAAACTCAAAAAGTGTGCAAAGCAGCTGAAATCAGTCATTGATGAAACCCCGTTGCTTTCCGATAGCTTGGCAGGGTATTTGAACATCCGCTCATTTCGATGCGTGGGCAAAGATCTTGATCAACGGATAATGACCTACCTGTTGGTCTCTTGGGTACTGGAATACAGCAGCGCCAGCCACGGGCTGGGGTTCCCGTTCGACCGACCACACCTTGAATTCTATCGGCGTTTGCAGGAAACCTATCCGATGTTGAAGCAGTTGAAACAGCAGGGTGTCGAAGGTATTCCCCTTGGTGTGATGCAGCGGACATTGGCCGACCCGGCGCTGAAGAAGCTGGCGCAAAGAATGCTGGAAAAGACGCAGCTATTTGATGCGTTGAGAAAGGCCATGAGGATCGCCTGCCCCGATAAAACCCCCGGCCTAAATGACCCGGGTGATGATGACATAAAGACCATCGAAAGCCGGGTGAGCCAATTTCGCCATTCATCGAAGATCGTCTCACTGGCGGCAAGCGATACCAGTTACCACAAAATGGTCAAGCAACTTGATAAGTACTGGGACAAGTTGTTTGCCGATCCCATTGAGGTGGAGACACCATCGGGCAAACTGACAATCCAACCGCAGCGAACGAATAACCTAATGGAGCAGTCCTTTCGCTTTCTGAAGCGCGATCGGCGCAAGAAAAGTGGCTTGCATTCATTGGCAAAAACATTGAAGGGGATGTTGGCGGATACCCCTTTGGTCAGGAATTTATCCAACCCGGAATATGTCAGTATCTTGCTGAAAGGCAAAGGAAGCCTTGCTGACCGTTTTGCTGAGATTGATATCCAGCAGGTTCGCCAAGAGGAAAAAGAAAATGAGCGACGTTGGCGGAAATACCCGAAGCGGATGTGCCGACTGTTTAAGATACCTGATCTACCTCAGAGATTGATCAAAATGCTGGGGAATTGATCGTATTTTTGGCAAATCCAACCGCCAATTGTTTTCATAGGACTTCATGCCTTGAATATACCCAAGATACCTGAAAACGCTGGTTCCAGAAAGCCGATAAGCGCGACTCTTCTCGGCTCTGGCTCCTGCTTCGCACTACCTCCTGCATCCTTGCAGTCGTGCGTTATGAAGCCTTTGAATAGAATGACTATTCATGCGGCTTCATGCCTTGAATAGCCACTCTTCTCGACTCCCTGAAATCCAGTGTTTCCAGGGTTCTTGGCAATATCTATCTACCGTTTATATTATTCATTCATCTACGAGGATTTCACCTATGACCCATAAGCAATACCTTCTTCCTGCGGTAATGGTAATCGCCACTACCGCCTCTTTTTCGCTGCAGGCAAAAGAGCCTATCGATCCGATCCGCCCAGTGCAGGAGATAAACCTTGCCCAAGTGGAGTTAGGAAAGAAGCTCTATTTTGACCCCCGCCTCTCGAAGTCGGGCTTTATCTCCTGCAACTCATGTCACAATTTGAGTATGGGAGGGACGGATAACCTCAAAACCTCTATCGGCCATAACTGGCAGCGCGGTCCAATCAATGCACCGACGGTACTCAACTCCAGCCTCAATCTTGCCCAGTTCTGGGACGGGCGTGCTGCTGACCTTAAGGCTCAGGCAGGCGGTCCTATCGCTAACCCCGGAGAGATGGCTGCGACCCACACGCTCGCGATTGATGTTCTTGAGTCCATCCCACAATATGTGACTGAATTCAAACAGGTCTTTGCTAAAGATAAAATCACCATCGATGAGGTAACGCAAGCTATTGCCGAATTTGAAAAGACCCTAGTCACCCCCAACGCCCGTTTCGACCGCTGGCTGTTGGGTGATAATGATGCCATTACCGCGAAAGAGAAAAAGGGCTATGAACTATTTAAGAGTAGCGGTTGTATCGCTTGTCACAACGGTGAAGCGATTGGTGGTAACTCCTTTCAGAAGATGGGGGTAGTTGAAGCCTATCAGGCCAACAGCCCGGCTGAGGGGTTGAGTGCGGTCACAGGTAAGGACGCAGACCGTTTCAAATTCAAAGTACCTACCCTGCGTAATGTCGAAATGACCTACCCCTACTTCCATGATGGCGAGGCAGAGACCCTTACCGAAGCGGTAGAGTTGATGGGAAAACTGCAGCTTGGTCGGAAGTTTAACGCCGAAGAGAATGCTCAGATTGTCGCCTTCCTCAAGACCCTGACCGGAGATCAGCCTAGCTTTCAGATGCCGATTCTGCCACCGTCTACCGACGCAACCCCTCAGCCGAAGCCTTTCGATTAGGGTTCAGCTATCTACTGATCGAGGGCTGTCATTATGGCAGCCCTTTTACAGAGTTTGAACACATACTCTCCAAAGGAGAAGCACGATGAGCGACAAACCAACCCATTTAACCACCACCAATGGCTGTCCGGTAGCCGATAATCAGAATGTGCAGACGGCCGGTCCACGGGGTCCTGTGCTGCTTCAGGATTTCTGGTTTATTGAAAAATTAGCCCACTTTGATCGAGAGGTGATCCCCGAGAGACGGATGCACGCCAAAGGTTCAGGCGCCTATGGTACTTTTACAGTCACTCATGATATTACTCAATATACCAAGGCCAAACTCTTCTCTGAGGTGGGTAAAGAGAGTGCGGTTTTTACACGATTTTCGACCGTTGCCGGTGAGCGAGGGGCTGCTGATGCCGAGCGTGATATTCGCGGCTTTGCAGTCAAGTTCTACACCGAAGAGGGGAACTGGGATATGGTAGGCAACAATACTCCCGTCTTCTTTCTACGCGATCCCCTCAAGTTTCCGGATCTCAACCACGCCGTCAAACGCGATCCGCGTACCCATATGCGTAGCTCTCAGAGTAACTGGGATTACTGGACGCTACTTCCCGAAGCGTTACACCAGATCACCGTGGTGATGTCAGATCGTGGAATTCCCCGCACCTATCGCCATATGCACGGCTTTGGCAGCCACACCTTTAGTTTCATTAACCATAACAATGATCGTTTCTGGGTCAAGTTTCACTTCAAGAGTCAGCAAGGGATCGAAAACCTCACCAACAGCGAAGCGGAGGCGATTATCGGTAAAGATCGGGAGAGTCATCACCGAGATCTTTATCAGGCGATTGAGGATGGTAACTTCCCGCGCTGGGATTTTAAGGTGCAGATTATGCCGGAGAGTGATGCAGCGAGCTACCGCTTCCACCCTTTTGATCTGACCAAGGTGTGGTCACATGAAGATTATCCACTCATTGATGTTGGTGTGTTAGAGCTGAATCGAAACCCCGAAAACTACTTTGCTGAAGTGGAGCAGGCCGCTTTTAACCCCGCAAGCATTGTCCCGGGTATCGGCTTCTCTCCTGACAAAATGCTGCAGGGACGACTCTTCTCCTATGGGGATGCTCAGCGTTACCGTCTGGGGGTCAATCATGCGCAGATTCCGGTCAACAAACCCCGCTGCCCGGTTCACAGCTTTCATCGGGATGGGGCGATGCGTGTGGATGGCAACTACGGTAGTCATAAGGCGTACGAACCGAACAGCCTCGGCCTGTGGCAAGAGCAGCCCAATGCAGGGGAGCCACCTCTGGCGCTGGAGGGTGCAGCAGAGAGCTGGAACTTTCGTGAGGACGATGAGGACTACTTTACCCAGCCTGGGAACCTTTTCCGCCTAATGAGTTCAGAGCAGCAGCAACTGCTTTTTACCAACACTGCGGCGGAGTTGTCCGGTGTCGATGATGTAGTGAAGCAGCGGCATATCGATCACTGCCTAAAGGCTGACCCAGCCTACGGTCTGGGGGTTGCGACTGCCTTGGGGATGGTAAAAAAATAGAGTCACTGCACACGGTTCATCCTAACTTGCATGAATGGTGCGGCGTCACCCTCGATTATGAAATGTATTTCACGCTAATGATCATGCCAGAT
>JADFYS010000137.1 GCA_015232955.1 Gammaproteobacteria bacterium | reverse complement strand
AACCGTTCAGACCCCCCTGCTTTTTTAACCCTCACCCCTACCCTCTCCCGCTGGGAGAGGGAGATCAGGTGATGGGGGCTGAACGGTTACGGCCACGGAGTGTGAGCTGCTCTCTTTGTGGGAGGAGATGGATCATCGCACCGGTCTGCTCTATCAAAACATGGCGGGACTGGAGGAGGAGTTACAGCGCCTGAATCGTCTGCTGGAGTCAAAGCAGTATATTGAGGATAGCGACCCTGTGAACGATACCGTTACCCCGCAGGCGTATGAGGGGCCCACCGTTCACTAGGAGCGGGACTACGCTGGGGCGAAGCATTGAGTGTAACCATTCACTCCCCTGGCCTGTTTTAGCCCTCACCCCGGCCCTCTCCCAAAGGGAGAGGGGGATTTAATGAAGGGGGACTAAACGGTTACCATTGAGTGGGGTGCCTGGCACCCCGCTCATACACTCTATTTTTAATCGGATGAGTGGTGTCAGATCCATCATCCGTTACAGGAGCAATGTCGGTGTTTCAACTGGCAGAAGGAGGTGAAACAATGAAATTTATCCATGCGGCAGATCTTCATCTGGATAGTCCGTTACGGGGGTTAGATCGCTATGATGGTGCACCGGCAGAGATGATTCGCAGTGCGAGCCGACGCGCCTTTGAGAATCTGATTCGGTTGGCGATTGATGAGAAGGTCTCTTTTATTCTGATAGCAGGCGACCTTTTTGATGGAGATTGGCAGGACTATAACACCGGCCTCTATCTGGTGCGCTGTCTCGGTCAGCTTCTCGAGGCACAAATCGAGATCTTCATCATCTCGGGCAACCATGATGCACAGAGCCATATGAGCCGTTCGCTTCCCTACCCCGAGAATGTCAGGCAGTTCTCAACCGATACCCCGGAGAGTTACCACCTGCCGGAGCTTAACCTCTACATTCACGGGCAGGGGTTTGCAAAAAGAGAGGTGACCGAGGATTTAAGCCAACACTATCCCGATGCAGTGGCCAATGCCTTTAATATCGGACTCCTTCACACCTCTTTGGATGGCAAACCGGGTCATGAGCCGTATGCACCTTGTACCCTGGAGGGGCTCTGCTCCAAGGGGTATGACTACTGGGCGCTTGGCCATATTCATCGCCAGGAGGTGGTTCGGCAGAGCCCCTGGGTGGTCTACCCCGGCAATCTGCAGGGTCGTCATATCCGGGAGACCGGTGGCAAAGGGTGCACGCTGGTGACGGTAGATGCGGGGGAAGTGGTTGAGGTCAAGCCCATTGCTCTGGATGTGATGCGCTGGTCGCATGAGATGTTACTGCTGGAGGATAGTCACCACTATGAGCAGATCCCCTTACTGGCTCAGGAGGTGATGATTCAGGCACAGCAGGGTGCGGAGGGAAGAGAGATCGCTTTACGACTGGAGATCGCTGGAAAGATCTCCTGGCATGATCAACTGCTCAGTCAACAGGATACGCTCCTTCATCAACTGCGCGCCGTTGCCAACGCTCTGGTGGGGACCGGTGTCTGGCTGGAGAAGGTGGTGATTCAGACCCAGCCTCTACAAGAGGAGAGCGCTGTCAGTTCAGATACGCTCTCCCAGCTGTTGCAGGCGGTGGAACGCTATCAAAACGATCCACAACAGCTGACGCCGCTATTAGACGATGTCACCAAGCTTCGCGAGAAGCTGCCTATAGCACTGCGCCAGGGAGAGGAGCCCTACGATCCACTGAGTGAAATCGCATTAAAGCAGACACTCGCTGCCGTGAAGTCACTACTGTCATCCAAGCTACAGGGGAAGGAGAGAACATGAGAATAGAACAACTCCACTATGAGGCGTTTGGCCCGTTTACCGATTATAAACTCGATTTAAGTGGCAGCGGACTCCAGGTGATCTATGGCCCCAATGAGGCCGGTAAAAGCTCAGCCCTCAGGGGGATGAATAGCTGGCTCTATGGTATTTCAGCGCAGACTTCGGATGGGTTTCTTCACCCCTACCATCAACTGAAGGTGAGCGGTGTACTGGCCGATCCGCACGGAAACAGACTCCGCTTCAGTCGGCGCAAAGGCAATAGTAATACCCTGCTGGCAGCAGATCAGACTACCCTCAGCGAGAGTGAACTTCAGCCCTATCTCCAGGGGATCACCCAAGAGCTCTTTACTACCTTGTTTGCGATTGATCATCAGGCGCTGGTGGCCGGGGGGGACGCGATTTTGCAACAAAAAGGGGAAGTGGGCCAACTCCTCTTTGCCGCAGCCATGGGGGGACAACCCCTGCATCAACTGCTGCAGGTTTTGGAGGATAACGCTTCGGGGCTCTTCTCGCCAAGAGCATCGTCCAAAGTGATCCCCAAATTGCTGAAGGAGTATCAAGCGCTCACCCTCAAGATGAAGCAGAGCTCCCTTGCTCAATCGGTATGGCAACAGAAAAACAGCGCAGCGGAGTCCATCTCCTCGGCGTTACGCAAGGTTGAGGGAGAATTGCAGCAGCAAAAAACCGAGCTCCATCGTATGGAGCGTATGCATCAGTTAATACCCAAAATTACACGCTACCAAGGGGTAATCGCACAACAAAAGGCGTTAGGGGCTGTCAAGCTGTTATCAGAGACCTTTGCCCAGCGTCACCAAGAGGTGATCGCTTCACTGAGCCAAAAAGAGGTACATCTGAAGCTGTTAGCGTCTCAGCAGCAGACGGTTGCTGCGTCGTTGCAATCCCTTGTGGTGGATCCCACCATTTTTCTGCAGGAGGTGGCGATAGAGCAGCTCTATCAACATCTGGGGGCGTATCAACAGGCTCAAAAAGAGCTCCCTCTTCTGCAACAGCAGCATCAACAACTCTGCCAACAGGCAGAGAGACTACTCAAAGGGATCCGTCCCGATCTCTTATTGGAGCAGGCCGAAGAACTTCGTCCACTCCTACTGGAACGCACTACCATCAGTTCGTTAAAGCAGCAGTATGTGGTCATGGAGAGTCAACTCGAGGCCGCCATCGAGGAGCAGGAGCAAGAGCAGCTTCATCTACAGCAGCTGCTAAACAGTAAGAAGCGATCTTTACCCCAGATAGAGGATCTGACTCAGGCGATCAAGGTGGCAAGCAAAGAGACCACCCTTGATCAGCAGATTACCGCCACCGAACGGGACTATACCCAGCTTTATCAGCGTAACCGGGATGCACTTCTACGCCTCAGCTTATGGCAGGGCAGTGCGGAGGCTTTTCGTCAAACAGCGCTCCCGAATGAGGTGACCATTGCTCAAGGTAAAGATCGCTATGAGACGCTTCTCCAGGAGCAGCAACAGTCTCAGGAACATCTTACGGCAAATACGCAGTCACTTGCGCAACTTGAACAGCAGCTGGCGCAGCTGGAATTACAAGGAACACTGCCCAATCCAGAACTACTTCTGCAACATCGTGGTGAGCGTAACCAAATCTGGCAGGCGATTCGCAAGCACTGCCTAGAAGGGGAGTTACCATCAGAGCAGAAACTGGATCACTATGAGCAGAAGGTGGAGGTGAGCGACAAAACGGCGGATCACCTCTGGCAGGAGGCGGAAAAGGTCCAACAACGGGCTCAGATACGGCTAAAGATCGCCCAGCACCAACAGCGGCTAGAAGCGTTACAGCGTACAGAGCTCACCCAGCAAGAGGAGATGAAGCAGTGGTTAACGCAGTGGCAAATGCTCTGGAGCGCTTCGGGAATTACCCCACTGCTGCCGAAGGAGATGGAGCGCTGGCATCTACAGGCAGAGAAGCTTTTAGGGCAGTTAATTCAAGAGCAAGATCTCAAATTGAAGTTAGAGGCGTTGCAGCAACAGCGTCAGCAACAGCTCGAGACGCTGCAGCGGGAGTTGAGCAAAATCGGTGATCAGGGCGCTCCCCAACCTGCCGCGCTTGAACCGTTGGTGCTCTACTGTGAGGATCTTCGTGACAGTCTGCAGCAACAGCAGCAACAGCTGCAGGCTGAGGCTACGGAGCAGCGACGGTTAGTCGTTAACATCGAGCAGAAAAAGCTGACGATAGAGCGCCTGAATCGTCAAAAACAGCAGTGGCAACAACAGCTACAGCAACTCTGTGCGAAGCTGGGACTACAACAGGAGTGCACGATTGACCTGCTTGCGCAGATGGGCGAAGAGGTGGTGCAGATTTTAGATCTCCTCTCCAAAGCAGAGCAGCTCTCATTGCGACTGAAGACCATACAGGAAGATGAGAGCGCATATACCTCGAAAGTGGAGTCTCTGGCACAACGGCTGTTTGCGCCAGAGACTATCCCCTCGGTGATAGAGGCGGTGAATCGGCTACAACAGGAGTTACAACAACAGCGGAATCTTGCGTCGCAACAGCAGCAGAAGAACCAAGAGCTGATGGCGTTACAACAGGAGTTACAGCCGCTCAAAGTTTCTGTCGCTCAGTACCAGCAACAGTTAGCGGAACTTTGCACTGAAGCAGAGGGTACTCCTGAGAAACTGGAGGCGCTGATACAAGATTCTGCAAAGTGGCAACGACTTGACACTGAGCGAGAGGCGTTAATGACAGAAATCGATCATTTACGAGGAAGCACCTCTTTTGCAACGCTGGAGCAGGAGGTGAAGGAGATAGACTATGATCAACTTCCCGGGGAAATTGAGCAGATCCGTTATCAAATTGATACGGTGCTGGAGCCTCGCCGCAGTGAATTAACGGAACAGCGTGGGGAGATCAACAGGGAGTTAGAGCTGCTATACGGCAAAGATGAGGCCGCGAATCTGGCGTTGGAAGCGGAGTCTCTGCTCGCGATGATCCGTCGCAACAGCGAGCAGTATGTAACCTTCAAACTCGCATCACAAATTTTACAAGAGCAGATAGAGCTATACCGACAACAGAATCAGGGCCCCCTGTTACAACGGGCGGGGGAGATCTTTTCCGCATTGACGCTGAACTCATTTTCTCATCTGACGACACAGTTTAATCAAAGGGATGAGCCGGAGATCGTCGGCTGCCGTCACCACGGCTCCGAGATCCCCGTAACCGGGATGAGCTCAGGTAGCCGCGATCAACTGTATCTATCTTTAAGGCTGGCGACGCTTGAAAAATACCTTGATGACAAGGCACCAGTACCGTTGATAGTGGATGATATCTTGACGGATTTTGATGATGCACGCACCGCTTCAGCGCTAGAAATCTTGGCAAATCTCTCACAAAAAACTCAGGTTATTCTTTTCACTCATCACCAAGCGGTTTTGGAGCAGGCTAAGGCGATGGCAACTGGAACCTCATCAGGTATTCATGTTCATCAGCTGCAATGCCAAAATGGTACCCCGTAATCATGAACAGTCAATCCCGTTACGAAAGTCGAAAGGAAGTTAGAAGACCACATCGACGATTTAATGAGGTATTACCTGGGGAAGTCCTGACCAGTCATCATCATTTCGCGTAGCCGGTGGTTTGCATAAGCGCGATAGAAACAAGGAGGAGAGCAGGGTAACAGCCCGAGCCGTCCTTGTTTCTACAGCGTGTTGGGTCGTTTGCGAAGCGAAATGTCATTGACGGTCTCGGAACAGGGTTAGGGGAAAGCGGAGGAGAGGGTTTTGCTCAAGTGAATGGGAAGGAATCGAAGTCAGCAGTGATAGAACAATTCCAGAGCTGAATGGACAAGTAGCCATGACAATCCCTCTCGAATCGCATACGATAATGGCATCACCCCGCTGTCACAGGAGAGTCACCATGCAACCGATTCGACAAATTGTAGACGATGCGCCGGAAACCATCGCCATCCCACCAGAGCTGCACCACCAAAGGATAGAGCTTATCCTGTGGCCCTTAGAATCGAGTTTATAATCGGTAAACGGGCCAAACGCCTCATAGTGGAGTTGTTCTATTCTCATGTTCTCTCCCAGCTGTTGCAGG
>JADFYS010000136.1 GCA_015232955.1 Gammaproteobacteria bacterium | reverse complement strand
CGAGAGTTCAAGGAAGTACGGTAGGTTGGGCTGAGGAAGGAAGCCCAACATTCCAACCAGAAACACCAGACCCACCGCACAAGAGCGCCTCCCGTCAGGTGAACTGTTAACTCCCGATAGCGCTTCCCTCGGAGATTGTTGGGCTTCCTTCGTCAGCCCAACTGCGGATTTTAGGATAATCAGAAGATCCCTTCGTTACCACCGGTGCCTGAGTCCGTTTAGCTGGGGGCTCGATTCGTGGCGTTAAAAAAATAGGGGGGGCTGAACGCTTACCTTTCATTAGCCGTGGAGGCGGCGTTTCAGACCGCTGCTCTGAAGAATTGTCACCGTAATCTCTTCAATGGAGACCGCTGAGGTATCGAGCCACGGGATCTGTTGGGCGCGAAAGATCTTCTCTGCGGCATTGACCTCATACTGGCACTGCTGGTACTCCGCATACTGGCTGTCGGGACGGCGTTCGGTGCGGATCTGCTGCAGCCGTTCCGGGGCGATGGTCAGTCCAAACAGTTTATGGCGATACGGCTCTAGCTCTGGGGGAAGGGTGGAACGCTCGAGATCCTCATCGATTAGGGGGTAGTTGGCGGCAAGGATTCCGTACTGCAGCGAGAGGTAGAGGCAGGTGGGGGTCTTGCCGCAGCGGGAGACTCCAATCAGAATGAGATCGGCTTCGGGGAAGTTGCGCAGTGTATTACCGTCATCATTGTTGAGCGAGAAGTTGAGGGCATCGATCCTCATCTTATAGGTGGCATAACTCCCCATGCCGTGAGTGCGTCCCACGGCGTAGGCGGAGTGGATCCCCAGCTCCTCCTCCAGTGGGTGGATAAAGGTGTTGAGGAGATCAAAGACGATCCCTTGGCTCTGGTTGATGAGATGGGTCACCTTGGGTTTGATTAAGGTGCTGAAGACCAGAGGTTTTTTGTGATAGAGGGCTGCAGCCTGATTAATCCTGATAACCGCGTTCTGCGCCTTCTCCTCACTGTCGATAAAGGGGAGGTTTATCTGCTCAAAGTCGAGGGCATCGAACTGGGTGAGGAGGCTGTGTCCCATCATCTCGGCGGTGATGCCGGTGCGGTCAGAGATAAAAAAGACCGCCCGGTCATAGGATTGAGGTTCGCTCACCCGCTGTGACCGCCCTGAGGGCTGTTCAGGGCGAGAAACTCACCCGTCTCAATCATGGTATCGGGGTTGAGTGAGATACTGCTAATCCCCTCCTCAAGTAGCCAGCGCGCAAGATCGGGGTGGTCGGATGGGCCTTGACCGCAGATTCCCACATACTTCCCCTGACGGCGGCAGGCGCTAATGGCGAGATGGAGCATCTTTTTCACCGCCGGATCGCGCTCATCAAAGGCGTGAGCGATAAGGCCAGAGTCGCGATCCAGACCGAGGGTGAGCTGGGTCATATCATTGGAACCGATAGAGAAGCCATCAAAATAGTCCAGAAACTCATCGGCAAGAATGGCGTTGGAGGGGAGTTCACACATCATAATGAGGCGGAGTCCATTTCTCCCCCGCTCCAGACCGTTGTCGGCGAGGAGTTTGACCACTGCCTGTGCCTCATTCAGGGTGCGGACAAAGGGGATCATAATCTCGACATTGGTTAGCCCCATTTTGTCGCGAACCGTCCTCAGGGCGCGACACTCCAGTTGAAATGCGGGACGGAACGACTCCGAGATATAGCGCGAGGTTCCGCGAAAACCGATCATCGGGTTCTCCTCGACCGGTTCATAGCGCTCTCCGCCCAGAAGGTTGGCGTACTCATTGGATTTGAAGTCGGACATGCGGACGATCACCGGCTTGCCGGAGAATGTAGCCGCAAGGGTACTAATCCCCTCCACTAGCCGTTCGACATAGAAGCTGACTGGATCCCGGTAGGCGGAGGTGAGCTGGAGGATCTGCTGCTGCAGCTCCGGAGTCTGTTGATCAAATTCGAGCAGTGCCAGTGGGTGGATACCGATCATCCGGTTAATAATAAACTCCAGCCGTGCCAGCCCCACCCCTTCGTTGGGGATGGCGGCGAAGTCGAAGGCGCGATCGGGGTTGCCGACATTCATCATCAGCTTGACCGGGAGTTGCGGCGTCGGTTTCGCCTGGCGCTGTTCGATATCAAAACGGAGCAGACCGCGGTAGATATAGCCGGTATCCCCCTCATTGCAGGAGGCGGTCACCTCCTGCCCCTCGCTGATTTTGGTGGTGGCATCGCCACACCCCACCACCGCGGGGATCCCCAGTTCGCGGGCGATAATGGCGGCGTGACAGGTGCGACCGCCGCGGTTGGTGATAATGGCCGAGGCCCGTTTCATCACCGGCTCCCAGTCGGGGTCGGTCATATCGGTCACCAGAATATCGCCTGTACTGACGCGATCCATTTCGTCGATGGAGTGGACGATTCGTGCCGCTCCCCGGCCGATACGGCTGCCGATGGCCCTCCCTTCGCACAGCAGCTCCCCCTTCTCACGAAGTTTAAAGCTCTCAATCGAGGTCTCACTCTCCTGGCTGCGTACCGTCTCGGGACGGGCCTGAAGGATGTAGAGTCTGCCGTCATCGCCATCCAGTGCCCATTCGATATCCATTGGTCTCTGGTAGTGCTGTTCGATGGTGACCGCCATACGCGCCAACTGCTCCAGTTGCGGGTCGGTGAGGGAGAAGCGGTTGCGATCGCTGGCGGGGACATCGACGGTTTTGATGGTCTTGCCTATGGTCGAGTGGTCATCGTAGATCATCTTTAGCGCTTTGGATCCCAGTGTTCGGCGCAGCACTGCGGGACGCCCCTGAAGCAGGGTCTCTTTGTGAACATAGAACTCATCGGGGTTGACCGCGCCCTGAACCACCGCCTCCCCCAGACCGTAACTGGAGGTGATGAGAACGACATCGCGGAAACCCGATTCGGTGTCGAGGGTGAACATCACTCCGCTGGCTCCGGTTTCAGAGCGGACCATGCGCTGTATTCCGGCAGAGAGGGCGACATCGGCGTGGGCAAACCCCTTGTGGACGCGGTAGGAGATGGCGCGATCGTTGTACAGAGAGGCAAATACCGCCTTAACCGCCTGCAGAACCCCTTCAACACCGCGGACATTGAGGAAGGTCTCCTGCTGCCCGGCAAAGGAGGCGTCGGGGAGATCCTCGGCGGTGGCCGAAGAGCGGACCGCGACGGTGATATCCCCTCGGCTCTCGGCGGACATCATCTCGTAGCCGGCACGAATCGCCTCTTCGAGATCCTCGGGGAAAGGGGTCTCGAGCATCCACTGGCGGATGGTACTGCCGGCAGTGGCGAGGCTGGTGACATCATCGGTGTTCAGGGTGGTAAGCAGGCCGTTAATCCGCTCCCCAAGATGGTTGTGTTGGAGAAAGTTGCGAAAGGCTGCGGCGGTGGTGGCAAAGCCTCCCGGCACCTCGACCCCCATCGAAGAGAGGGCACCGATCATCTCTCCCAGTGAGGCGTTCTTACCCCCGACCCGCAGCAGATCGCCCATTCCCAGCCGATCCAGCGCAATGATATTTTCGTTCATCTCTCCCCCCAACAGGTGTGATTAAAATTAATTAGTTACATTCTTTATCAGGTCAAAACTGTTTACGATTTTTTATGGTGACAGCTTTCATGGTGATCACAGCGGCAGTGGCTGCCACATCCCCCCCCCTCTTCGCGGAACGGTCCCAGTTCGGGGTGGAGGCTGGCGTGGCGTCGCGCCATAAACTGCACCGCGAGCCAGCCAACAAGCAGGGTCAGAATCAGAAGAGTGGTGACAAGCAGCTTGAGGATCATCCGCCACCTCCCATTCCGGCAAAGCCCATAAAGATAAGCGAGAGGATCCCCCCCAACATCAGGGTCATCGCCGCCCCTTCGGCGATGGAGGGGACCTCTGCCAGCTCCAGTTTTTCACGGAGACCGGCCATAAGGACGATGGCGAGGATGAAGCCGCCACCAGCGCCGAGACTGAAGACCAGTGACTGGGCGAGATTGTAGTCACGAAAGGTCTGAAACAGCGCCAATCCGAGGATGGCGCAGTTGGTGGTAATCAGCGGCAGGAATATCCCCAGTGCGCGAAAAAGGGCGGGGCTGAATTTTTTCATGCTCATCTCCACCAGCTGTACTGCCGAGGCGATGACCGCGATGTAGGCGATAAGACGGAGAAACTCGAGATCAAACATCACCAGTACTTGGTTGATAAACCAGGCGCAGAGCGAGCTGATGATCATCACCAGGGTGGTGGCGAGTCCCATTGAAAATGCGGTGGTCAGCTTGGCCGAGACCCCGAGAAAAGGGCAGATCCCGAGAAAGAGCGCTAGGACAAAGTTATTGATCACCAGCGCGTTGAGAAAGATAAAGGTGAGTGAATCAGCGGCCATGACGGAGAGCCTCTGTCGTGCGGTCTTTACGCTGGCGTAGCCAGGCGAAGAGCAGTAACCAGCAGCCGAGGACAAAGAACCCTCCGGGCGGTAGCACCATCACCACCCACGGCTCAAAGGAGGGGCCGAAGAGGGGATAACCGAGGAGGGTGCCGGCACCCAGTACCTCGCGCACCGTCCCCAGACAGAGGAGGGCGAGGGTGAAACCGGCACCAACACCACAGGCGCTGATCACCGAGCGGTAGAGGCCGTTGCGCGAGGCGTAGGACTCTGCCCGACCAAGGATCATGCAGTTGACGACAATGAGCTGAATGAAGGCACCAAGGGCGTTGTAGAGTTCAAGACTAATCGCCTGAATCAGGTAGTCCACCATGGTGACAAAGGTGGCGATAATGATGATGTAGGTGGCGATCCGCACCTGTTTGGGGATAGCGTGGCGGAGCAAGGAGACGAGAATACTCGAACAGAGGAGGACAAAGGTGGTCGCTAGCCCCATGGCGAGGGCGTTGATCGTGGTGTTGGTGACCGCCAGTACCGGACACATCCCCAACAACATCACAAATACCGGGTTCTCCTCCCAGATCCCTTTTAGAAAGATATCCATCGTCATCTCTTGTGGAGGGGTTGGGCTGGTCACGGGGTGGTCTCCTCGGGAAGGGTAAACTGCGGTAGCTGACGCATTAACTGCGGGAGTAGTGCGGATGCCGACTCATCCAGTGCCCTGCCGATGGCGCGGGAAGAGATGGTGGCGCCAGAGATGGCGTCGATCTCCCACGGGTTCTCCTTCTTTCCGTGGCGGACGGTGACAATGGGGTGGAGCAGGGCCTGGCCGCCAGCGTCCAGTCGGGTATCGAGGGCGGTGAAGTTGGCGATAAAGTCGCTGTCGGTGAAGATCTTGTCTCCCAGCCCCGGTGTCTCCGCACTTTTCAGGATCTTGATGCCGCTGATACAGTGGCAGTCGGGGCGGTAGCCGTAGAGAAGGCGAATGATATCGGCGTACCCCTGTGAGGCCGCCTCGGCAGCAAAACCGACAATGGCTCCGTGCTCATCATAGCCGGTGTAGATGTGGGTGCCCCCGGCCGACGCATTCTGCCGAACCTCTCCCTCTGCGTTAAGGGTAAAGGGGCGCCACTGGACCGCACCGGGAATTACGGCGAAGATCGCCGCCTCTACCGCTTGGCGTTGATTGGCAGCGATCTGCGGTCGGGTCCACTCCACCACCAGAACCACCAGCAGGCCGGAGATGGCGGCGATAAGGGTGAGGGTGCGGATGATGGCGCAGCTGTTAAAGGGGAGTTGCGGTGGGATCTCTTTATGGACAACCGGGATTTGGTTCATCGCCGCTCTCCCTCTCTTTTAAGCCCTTTACCGGTACCGTAGACCCGAGGCTGAGTGACCGCCTCAATTAACGGTGTCGAGGCGTTGGCGAGGAGAATGGCATACATCACCCCTTCGGGCAGGGCGCCGAAGCTGCGGATCATCACCGTCAGAAAACCGATAAGCAGGCCGTAGAGGATCACCCC
>JADFYS010000135.1 GCA_015232955.1 Gammaproteobacteria bacterium | reverse complement strand
CCCGGACACTACGGTGAAAGAAGCGATACACTCCCTTTGACAACCTTTACTTCAAGGTTATCGTAATCTGGGTAGTATTCCACCATGATCTGAGTATCTTGTGTCAGTTTTTTCAACACATCGCTCCGTGAGACTAAAAGCGTATCTCCTTCAGTATAGATTACTGCAGGTGCGATCTCCTCTTCTACCTCTGTTATATCATTAATATTTAGATTATCTTCTATCACCTCTTCAGCTATGTCAGGGGTTTCTTCCAACTTTCCCCCTGAATCACCACCACTACATGATACGAGAGCAAAAAACAGAACAGATAGCAACGATCGCAATATTTTCATTATTCAGCCTTACTTATGATAATGCGGTTAAATGCCAGGGAAGTAGTCACTTAGCATGATGGTTTCAGCAACTGGATCCACTGGAGATGTAACTCTAAATAGTACATCGCCACTACTATTGGTGGTTACCTCCACCTGTGCTCCGGGTGTAGAGTTGTACTGCTGTATTCTGGAAACACCAAAGGAGTCGACAATTTCAATGAGGGTTGTCACCCTACCATCTGTAGCAATTGTTGATTTAGCCGACACACTGTTCTTGAACGGAGTAAGGACAGTTACCGTCTGCGTGACCACACCACTGGGATCTATTTCCACTTTAGTATTATCAAAAGTGGAGTTAAGGGATGTGTTTTTACCGCCAGTGGATACTGTACTGTTAATTTTACCGTCAATATCAATTTTACTACTAATGGTTGCTGCACCAACTTGCGCCACAGTCTGAAAATTGCCAACGGGATCAATACTGTTATTTGAGTTTTTCAAGGCACTGGCTAGAGAAAAAACCGGTTTCTCAGGAATAGTAGAGGTCGTGTTTATAGTGACACGCCCCTGATTATCTATTTTCCCGTTAATTGATGTGCCCAGGTCACTACTACCCCTAATGGTTATTGAAGAGTCAGCATTAATACGAATATCATTATTTTTGAGCTCAGAGTTGAGTTGCAAACTATTACCATCTTTAAAAGTCATGTTTTGTGCCACTGAACCTTCGGCATTGGTGACCACAGAGAGATTTTTGATAAACTCGGTCTCTTCCCTCAAGGTGATGGTGTTGCTGCTACTGGCAATAGCAAGTTCTGATATAAGCTCCGACTGACTATTAGCTGTGACGGTAAATGTTCCATCCTCTTGAGGTAAAACTACAGTAACATCCTCTACAATGGTGTCAGGAGCCGGGATGGGTTGTTGCGGTGGATTATTACTATTACTAATTAAACCTCCATCAAACCTGCCATTAATCACTCTGTCCAGAGGACGATAACTTGTGTTGAAATTATCCTCAAATTTGGCCACAGGTAGATCCCAGCGGTAATCGTTGGCCGCTATCAGGTAGTAACTATCGCTCATCCGGTAGCCATCAGACATTGGATTAACCGATATTCCGTGGTAACTGGCAACCTCTGGATTTTCATCAATATCTAGATCATTCACCGCACCGAGAGCAGTAATACACTGCTGCTTGCCCTCTTTCATCATGGTATAGCCAAACCGTCCTTCATACCCTTTGGCAACACAAGCATAAGAGGGAGCCAAATTCATGGTGCTGACGAATACAAACTGTTTTTCGTCAGACAGTGGTTCATAGAATTCTACAAACTCAAACCCTGTACCGGTGAGTACATCAAAGCCGTGCTGTGGGCTCTCCTTGCCAAACCAATCTCCAATTTGGCAGGCATGAAATCCGTCAGTTCCCGGTTGCCAAAGCCCAGCGAGCACACCCTGATTCTCTATATAGGCACGACACAAGCGAAAATCGGTATTGCGATAGGTAAAAGCACTCGCAGGCACTACAGGAATTGCCCCATACTCTGCTTCAAAACCGATATCACGAAAATGTTCAAAAGCACCTAATGATCCCCGATTACTATAAGTATCATTATCTTCCGTTGATTGAGAACTCTCCTTTATATTCCCGGTGAAAGTAGTATCATTCCGATGGACCATAGCATAAAACTTCGGTGAAAAAGTTTCTGATCCCAACGCGCCTGAGTACAGATTGTCTGTCAACAGTTCTCTCTCACAAATATTATCTACTGAATCCTGACAATCCACTTCTTTTTTCTTTGATGCAGTTTGCCAATAGACATTGGTAGAATGAATCAACTTCCGCAGTATTGGATGAATGAAATCATCATCTTCTAACTCTTCCCAATTAGCCCATCTATTCCCTAAATCAAGATATTTATTATAGGCAAACTGGGCTACGGATTCGACCGGACCTAAATGCGTCAGTTTATCAAACTCCGCCATCATTTGCTCTTCTGTCCAGCCAACCTCTTTTAATAGTTTATACTTAATAGCTGGATTGGCTCGTAAATAGTAGTCACTATAATACCAGGGAGCACCCATATGGCTTAGATACAACGAAGACTCAAAATTATGAGGCGGCATACTAAATCTAGTATAGTACGGTGGATATTCTACCGGCCATGCTGTGTTATGGGGATAGGAGGGTGGGTCGGGTTCGCAGCTAGAAAACAAGCATACAAAGGCATCTGAAATTGCACTCATGGCTTGATTTACGCCATCAAACGCAGCACCAAACTCATCACCAAGTCCGATGGCGTCGGCCACACCCATAATGGCAACTTCAGAGAGTTTGGCAGAGAGCACAGCAGGATTATTTTGTATGGAATTGGTTAACGAGTTAACGCCCAAATCCAATAATTTATTCGGGTCCAGTTCACCATTGAGCAAATCCTCACCTATAGCTACCACCTGCTCACCGGTCTGCTGTGCCTGGTTCAGGCTGTTTTGAATACTTTCAGCAATAATGGCCACCGACTCTGTAAAAAGTTGCATTGCCAACTCTGACAATGGTCCCAACAGTGGTCCCAAGTCGGGAAACAGCTTTAACGCCTCGGCCATCACTCTTTCTAATATAACCTGGAACAGCGATGTGGGATCCATAAAGACCGGAACGGTTAAGGGTAGAGTGATCTGATTGCCCAGGGTTGTAAACTTAGCCTCCCCGGTGGCTTCATTTAAACCGGGTCTGATAAACGGCGGATTATATGAAGCATCCAAATAGAGATAAACGCTATCTACATCAAATCCAGATAAGACCTGAGCTGCAATTTGCCTTGGAGAGATGGCATCAATACCAACGAGATCAGCTGCCGCCTGCCAGACTTGCATCTTGGGATCACTGGCAAGCATATCGAGCAATAGTGTTTTCAGCTCATTGGCATCAATATCCAGCTCCAGAATCAGATTATTCTCAATTTCGTCTAACTTATCAGCAAGCAGAGTCTGAATTGCGAACACATCTGGTATCGGAACAATGGAATCTATAGGCACTTCTGTAGAGAGGTTGAAGATATTGGTGGCTAGTTCAGCATAGAGTTCACCACCAACATCATAGTTCCTCATGTTAAACTGTCCGGAAACTGCCATACCAATTTTGTCTGCAAAACGGGTCAAGATTTCGGACTCAATCTCTTGTTGTTGATAAAATTCGGCAATTGCCTTTTTAAAATCCTTAAGACCTTCATCAATCCCATCAGGAGTACTGGTTATCAGGATCTCTAAATCGGTAATTTCTCCGGCAAACTGGCTAAAGCGGTCGGTTATAATGGCAAAAGGTCCCGAGCTGGCACCGGGCAACGGTGCAAATAGCTTTAAAAAATCATCCGATGCAATGTTGTTGACATAGAGATAGATGTCCGGTAGTTCAGGCAGCAAATCGGCAAGGGCCGAACTGCCTGAGTCGTTTGATTCATCTTCACCTGCATTATCAGGACTATTTGAATCATTCGAACCATCCGTATTATCAGAACCATTTGAATCATTCGAACCAGCCGTATCATCCGATCCAGATGAATTATCTGCATCATCATCATTGTCATCATCACTTGCATTGTCAGAACGATTTGAATCATCCGAACCAGATGAATTATCTGAATCATCATCATCACTTGCATTATTATCAGGACGATTTGAATCATTCGAATCAGATGAATTATCTGCATCATCATCTTTGTCATTGTCATCACCACCACTTAAGCTGATATTAAAGTAGGCATCGATAACTTTATCCAAATCGGGGATCTGGCCGTTAATCACTGACCCCTTAATCCCGACAGGGACACCCGTTTGCAGATTAAAGGTCATACCGAACGAAGCCTGGTTCGCTAAAATACGATCCAATTGGAACAGATCCCACGGCTCGGCACTGTCACAATGGTCGTCCGGGACAATGGGCGTATCTACCGTTGCCGGTGTGTCACAAACCCCGGCGAAGGCCAACGCCAATTCACCCTCCTGAGACGCCGGATCAGTGGGATCAAACGACACCTTGCCACTAGGATCGAGTTGAATCCAGGTATCGTATTTGGAGGAGCGCATAAACAGTGTTCCTTCAAAGCCAATCTCAAACTCAAAAGGCGACTCATCCTGTTCAGCCGTTAGATTGGCGGTCACATCGATAAGCAGGTCAAGTGTTTGAAAGGCAAACTGGGTACCGATAGGTGGCAGTGGCGAGGTGGATTGCCAGGTATCAAGGATAGGCAGCTTGAAGTTGAGTCCCAACTCGCTACAGTTGCCATCGCGAATACATTCGGTTTTCAGCTCTCCATCCGCATTAATTGCACCCACAACCTTCATTTCAACAATCTGTTCAGTCAAACTTCGTCCCGTCCGGTCGAGCTGAAACAGCGTCTCAACGCCTTTCATAAAATGGAACAGTAATTTATTCAGCGCGTTGCCATTGGGGTTGAGCGACACTGTTCCGGTCAATACCGGAGCATTATCATCCTCATCAACAGAACTGCTTACTTTGCTGAGCGTCAACGGTAATTTATCCAAAATCTCAAAAAGACTTCTGGGGATTTGGGAGGCACTCGCCAACGCACTGGGGGTAATGCTACCCTCGTCAGGATCGATAAAGGTTAACGAAGGTGGTTCGCTGTAGGGCAGATCATCCGGCGGTATGAGGCCACTATTCTGCTCAAACAGTTCACCGACATGATTCAGTGAGTTATTCAGATAGGCTTCAAAATTTTCAGCAACTGTAAATTGACGATAAAATTGAGTAATTTCTGAGGGTGAGAAGGGACGAGAGAATACGCGTAGGTCATCAAAACTAAAGCCGGTATCACCGAAAACTACCCCGCCCTGAAGTGACAGGCTATCGGCATAGTCTAATTCAATCCGCTTTAACCATTGACCATCCAGATAGATATCGACAAAGTGATCAGTTATCTGGTGATTTATTACCAGAGTCAACATCGACCACTGGTACTCACCGGTGATGTCGGTGACGGGCAGCAGTTCGTGCTCTTGATTATTTTTATCTCTGAAATAGAGCTGCTCCTCTTTTAGGATAACGCCCTCAGTCGTGCCAGAGTTAATTCCGATAACAAGACCGTCACTCCGGGGGTTCGGTTCTTTGCGAACCCAGACATTAAGCGTGGTGCCACTTCCACCATCAACCCCGTCAAGAATTGATGAGGTAGACCAACCGCCCTGTAAGTCAGCAGCCTTGTCCAGTTTTCCGTTGAAGAGATACCTTACTGATCCATTACCACCTAGTACATGGCCTCCAACTAAATCTTTGGTATGACCATCAAAGGTAAACCGGGACTGCAGGCCTTTCGATGTACTATCTTCAGTTGAGTACAGAAGATCCCTTTCAACAGGATTTAGCTCTCGCTCATAGATTTTTACCCTATCTAACAGAAGATGCGAAGTTGGCAACTGAAGCTGTCCCTGCAATGAGAAACTGCCATACATCGGAACATCATAGACCTGATAACCCAAGCTATTGGCCACCTCAATCACTGAGTTGCCCATTCCATCACTGCTTAATACAACATA
>JADFYS010000134.1 GCA_015232955.1 Gammaproteobacteria bacterium | reverse complement strand
ATGCCTTGAATAGCCGCACTTCTCGACTCCCTGAAATCCAGTGTTTCCAAGTATCTTGGGTATAGAGCCTCGCCTCTTGCAACAGAGTTGTTATGGTCATCGGTAGTAGCAGAAGGAGAGATGGGCAGAGTGGGGGTGAGCGGTGAAGGCTAGAGTTGAGCAACAGGTTGGCAGATTGAGAAGCGGTGTGGCGATCATACCATCAACGAATGGAGAACCCTAGAGAATGGGAGAGGTCTGAGGGTGAGTCTGTCCCAAAGTGCCGAGAAGCAGGCGGCGTAGCGGGCGAATCATGAGAGCGGTGAGGAGGAGTGCTGATCCCCAGCTGAGCCAGAGGGGGATGAACTCCCCGCTGTTGCTGATCTCGGTAACGGTGTTGATGGCGAAATAGTCTGCGAGGAGATTAGTCACCACCCCGAAAAAGAGGCTGGCAACCACCATACCACCGAGATAGAGGGCAACGATACGGTTTCCCAACTCACGCCGAATAATGGCGACAGTGCCGAGGTTGGTGGCAGGACCAGCGAGAAGAAAGACCATCACCGCCCCGGGAGAGACCCCCACCAGTAGCAGCCCCGCAGCCACCGGAGTTGAGGCGGTGGCACAGATGTACATCGGAATACTGATAATCACCATTCCTACCATCATCAACAGGTGGTCACTGTAGCCACTCAGCGCATCGGGGGGCAAGAGGGTGGTGAGGGCGGCGGCGATGGCGATCCCGATCACAAGCCAGAGTTGAATATCGTCGAGGATCGAATCAATGGCGTAACGGACACCTTGGCTGAGGGTGAAGCGCTCCTCCTCCTCCTTTTTGGGGGCAGAGGAGCAGCTACCACTGCTACAACACCCCCCGGTGGTAGCGATGGGGGGTTGCGGCTGCTGCCGCTCTTGGCCAAACCAGAGGGTGATAAGGCCGGTAAAGATGGCACTGAAGATAGAGGCGATGGGGCGAACTGTCGCCATAAACGGACCGAGCATGGCGTAACTGATGGCGATAGAGTCGGCGCCGGTCTCGGGGGTTGAGACGAGAAAAGAGACCGTCGATCCCGGTGAAGCGCCACTGCGGCGGAGGCTGAGCGCCACCGGGACAACACCACAGGAGCAGAGAGGAATGGGGGCACCGATGAGTGCTGCGCGGATGATGGGCAGTGGGCCTTCACCGCCCAAGGTCCGCTCGATAAAGGATCGCGGAAGCCACGCCTTGATCATTCCGGCGATCACGAGGCCGAAGATCAGCCACGGAGCGGCCTCAAGGTAGAGGTGGAGGGTCGCCTCAACAAAGGTGGTGAAGAGGTGGATGCTTACTTCTCTAGCGCAGAGGTGTTGCTGTTGTCCCCTGCTTCAACAGTTCGTTGTTTTTATCTTCGAGCCGTTTGAGCACCGCATCCAAGCCGTCGCGTTTGATCTCGCTTGCAAAGCTGGCACGGTAGTTGACGATGAGGCTCCCCCCTTCAACGATAACATCATAGATCTTCCACACCCCCTCCTTGTTGCGAAGAAGGCTGAAGCCCACCGGAACCACCATACCACTGGGGAGGGTAACTTCAGCGCGAACGGTTGTTTTTCGTTCATCGTCATTTAGATTGAGCGGTTGATAGCGCATCAGTTTATCGGCAATTTTGAGGATGCCGTCGATATTACTCGGATCTTCCATTAAGGCGTTGACATAGAATCGTTGCAGCAGGGTGATGAACTGGCGCGAAAACTCCTCTCGTTGCGCCTCTGTCGCCTTGCGCCACTGCTGCGCCAAAACCAGGCGAGACATGGTTTCGATATCGACATGGGGCACCAGGTGGGTGTTGGTGATGGTATAGAGCAGTTGTGGATCCCCCACTACCGCATCACGCTCATTTTTGAGCGAGGTGAGAATATTGTCGACTATAGATTTGATTAGGGTCAGAGGTTCCGGCTCCGACGCCTGAACGGGGGTGGTGATAACTGAAAAAAGGAGGAGAGAAGCCACAATTAGTCTGAAGGGTTTTTGTAGCAGGTTGGTTGAGAGATTCATGGAGGACTCCGGGTAAAAGGGTCAGTGGCAGAAAGAGCGGTTAGTTGAGAACAATTCTCACATAATGCTCTGACGACAGCAACCTAAAAAATGGTACAGAGGGTGATGCGACAAGAAGAGTCGACTAAAGTTCTCCGCTCTGAAACTAGAGTTGAATCTGTTAGACTCCCCCATCCCGTTATCACCCCATCCATAAAGAGCATTATGAACCAACCGCATTGGCATCCTGCAAGCTGGCAGGAGCGGACAACCCTGCAGCAGCCGCACTACCCCTCGACCCAGGCGTTGGAGGAGGTGTTGTCGCAACTGACCACCCTCCCCCCTCTTGTCACCTCGTGGGAGGTGGAGAGTCTCAAGCAAGAGCTGGCGGCTGCGTCGCGGGGAGAGGCATTTCTCCTTCAGGGGGGGGATTGTGCCGAGAATTTTGGCGACTGCCGCTCACCGGTGATCGTCAACAAGCTCAAAATCCTGCTTCAGATGAGCCTTATCTTGATTCACGGCCTTGAGAAGCGGGTGGTTCGAGTCGGGCGGATTGCGGGACAGTACGCCAAACCGCGTTCAGCAGATAGCGAGACCATTGCCGGGGTAACCCTGCCCAGTTATCGAGGTGATCTCGTCAATGCGCCGGAGTTTACGCCAGAGGCGAGACGGGTAGATCCCGAACGATTGCTCACCGGATATAGTCGGGCGGCGATCACCCTCAACCATATTCGCGCCCTCTCCGATTGCGGTTTTGCCGATCTCCACCATCCGGAGTACTGGGATCTCGACTTTTTCCACCACTCACCGCAGGCCGAGGAGTACCGACAGGTGGTGCGTGATCTCTCGCACTCCCTCCGTTTTCTCAAACAGCTTGGCGTGGGTGACGCCCCCGACCTCTCTCGGGTGCAGTTCTATACCAGCCACGAGGGGCTGCATCTCCATTATGAAGAGGCGCTGACCCGTAAAACCCCAAATCGCAGTGGCTACTACAACCTCTCCACCCATCTGCCGTGGATCGGTTTTCGTACTGCGGAGCTAGAGGGGGGGCATATCGAGTATTTTCGTGGGATTAACAACCCAATTGGAATTAAGGTGGGGCCGGGGGTCTCGCCGCAGTGGATTGAGGCGGTGATAGATCGCCTCAATCCGGAGAATGAGCCGGGAAAGCTGCTCTTTATCCACCGCTTTGGTGCCGATAGGATTGAGCAGCATCTCCCCCACCTGTTACGGACGGTGAAGCAGGCGGGCAAAGAGATCCTCTGGATCTGCGATCCGATGCACGGCAACACGGTGACAACCGCCAATGGCTACAAAACTCGCCACTTTAACCACATCCTGCAGGAGCTGGAGCAGGCGTTTGAGATCCATCGCAGTGAGGGGACGATCCTCGGAGGGGTCCATTTTGAACTGACCGGAGACGATGTCAGCGAGTGTATCGGTGGTGCCCGTGGTATGAGTGAGGTGGATCTCGAACGGGCGTATGAGACCCAGGTAGACCCCCGCCTTAACTACGAACAGGCGCTTGAGATGGCGCTGGCGATTATTCGTAAACAGGGGTAGATTTTATCTCCTATGGCTGAATTCATTGGGTGAATGGACCCATCTCTCTTTGAGCTGATCCCAGCGTGGAACCTGCTGTTTCTGCCATTGGGGGTGGTGGTGGGAGTGGTTGCGGGGCTGTTTGGCATCGGTGGCGGGGTGGTGATGGTTCCGGTGATGACCACCCTCTTCCTTAGCCACGGCTTCGACGCAGATCGGGCGCTTCATCTCGCCCTTGGTAGCTCAATGGCGATCATCATACCTACGGCGATCTCCGCTCTGCGCGAACATCAGCGACAGCGCGGGGTGCTCTGGATTGTCGTGTTACGCCTCGCCCCTGCAGTGGTGATAGGTTCACTGCTTGCCCCCCTATTTGCCACCGCCCTGCCACCATTGGCGCTGGCGATCTTCTTTATCCTGTTTATTTCGGTGGTAGCGCTGCAGCTGCTGTTGCAGATAAAGCCGCAGGGGAGCCACCCCCTTCCCGGGCATTGGGGCATGAGTGGAGCCGGATTGGTAATCGGCGTAATCTCGTCACTGGTGGCCATTGGTGGCGGCACTCTGACAGTGCCGTTTCTCATTAGGTGCCGAGTCGATCTTCGCCGTGCCATTGCCACTTCGGCGGCAGTGGGCGTGGTGATCGCCTCCGCCGGAACCGTCGGCTATATCAGCGCAGGTTGGGCCGTAACCGATGCAGAGGCGCTAACTCTTGGCTATCTCTATATCCCTGCGGTTATACTAACCGCCGTCACTTCGGTCCTGACCGCACCCTGGGGGGCGAGACTGGCGCACTCTTTGCCGTTATTGGCGTTGCGAAGGCTTTTTGCTGCACTGCTGCTCCTGCTTGGATTGAAGATGCTCTATACCCTAAGCGTAGTCTGAATCGAAACTTATCCCTATATTTCTGTTACATAACTAAGGAGAGGATTTAATGAATCTAGATCGAGTCACTTCTGGCGATAATGTCCCGGATGAAATAAATGTCATTATCGAAATCCCTGCCAATGCTGAACCGGTGAAGTATGAGGTCGATAAGAGTTCTGGAGCGATGTTTGTCGATCGTATCCTCCGCACTGCGATGCGCTATCCCGCAAATTACGGCTATATCCCCCACACCCTCTCCGACGATGGCGACCCCTGTGATGTGGTGGTGACCACCGCCTTTCCCCTGATCCCCGGATCGGTTATTCGCTGCCGGCCGGTGGCCGTATTGAAGATGACCGATGAGTCGGGAGATGACGCCAAGGTGGTTGCGGTTCCGCTGGAGAAGATCTCCAGTCGCTGGAACCATGTCCATGATCTGGAAGATATGCCGCAGGAGTTGATGGAGCGTATCGCCCACTTCTTTGAGCACTACAAAGATCTCGACGAAGGTAAATGGGTTCGGGTTAAGGGGTGGGAGGGGATTGCTGCAGCCAAGGAGGAGATCACCAATTCGATCAAAATGTATGAGGCGGCGCTTGAAAAGCCCAACTTCTGACAGAGCCGGGAGGAGAAGATGACACAATCGGAAGAGCGCCATCAGCAGCGGATGGAGAAGAAGAAGGCGTATGTCGATGCCGGAATTGAGCGCGCCAGTAGCGATCGTGGAGTCCTTGTGGTGAATACCGGAGATGGTAAGGGGAAGAGCAGCTCCGCCTTCGGGATGGCGACCCGGGCGTTGGGTCACGGGATGAAGGTTGGGGTCGTTCAGTACATTAAGGGGAAGATCCCGACCGGAGAGGAGCTCTTTTTCCGCCGTTTTCCGGAGGAGATCTCTTTTCATGTAATGGGCGAGGGTTTTACCTGGGAGACGCAGAACCGGCAGCGCGATATCGATAACGCAGAAGCGGGGTGGGCGGTGGCAGCGGCTCTTTTACAGGATTCCTCTGTGGGGCTGGTGATTCTTGACGAGTTAAATATCGTCCTTAAACTAAAATACCTCGATCTGGATAGGGTTTTGCGCGCCCTGGAGCAGCGGCCAGAGATGCAGCATGTGGTGATCACCGGGCGGGGCGCGCCACCGCAGTTGATAGAGATGGCGGATACCGTCTCGTCGATGGAGGAGGTCAAACACGCCTACCGCATCGGGATTCGGGCGCAGCCGGGGGTGGAGTTATAGGGGGGATTTCCAAGAGGTTTATCTCCTCGTTCCCACGCTCTGAGTGGAAGTGAATACCGCTATCTGCTCATTGCAAACCAGTGTTTCCAAGTATCTTGGGTATATGGGTATAACGGATAGACGCCGCGCAAATTTGATCTCTGTATGGAAACCAATGCTATGACTGCGAAGGGGTGTCCGCTACCCGCTTGCCAGGTGTCGATGGCATGGACGCCATCGTCAAGCCCCCATGGATCGGTTTACGGCGTCCC
>JADFYS010000133.1 GCA_015232955.1 Gammaproteobacteria bacterium | reverse complement strand
TTCCAAGCCAATTCTCGGCTCATGACGATACTCCTTCGGCAGGATCTGCATCTCGAGATCATCGACATAGGGGGGATTGGTGACAATGACATCATAACGCTTTCCCTGCAACCGTTCGTAGATATCGGAGTGGATAAGGTTGAGACGATCACTGAGATCATGACGAGACCGATTCTCTTTCGCCACCTCCAGCGCCTGATTCGAGATATCGGTGGCATCCACCTCCGCTTCGGGAAAGGCGTAGGCGGTCGCAATGGCGATACAGCCGCTCCCGGTACAGAGATCAAGGACTCGATTCACCCGCTTCGGGTCGATCCAGGGGGCAAATCCAGCCTCTATCAGCTCGGCGATCGGAGAGCGGGGAACCAGGACATCTTCGTTGACATAAAAAGATAACCCCGCAAACCACGCCTCGTGGGTAATATAGGCTGCGGGTAACCTCTTCTCAATCCGCAGTTGAAACACCTCTTCAACCGCTCTCCTTTCAACCTCTGTCAGAACCGCGTCGAGATAGGCCTCACTTCGCTCGTGAGGGATGTGAAGCAGATAGAGGACCAGCGCTGCCGCCTCATCCAAAGGGTTATCACTGCCGTGACCAAAATGGAGCTGGGCCTCGGCAAAACGGGTCCCTCCCCAGCGAATAAAGTCACGCAAGGTCACCAACCCCACTGAAGAGCTGTTATCCTGTAACTGTTCTGTACGCCAGATAGACATCTACAATTTCCTTAGGTTGTGTGGAATTAAAGTGTGCAGAGGAGATACGCCCCTCCAGAGCCGTCAGCTAGCGGGGGTCCTCTATCTCCGATTCAATACGGGCGAGTGCAGTCATCGGATCCTCTGCTGCGGTGATGGGACGGCCGATTACCAGAAAACTGCTGCCATCGGCAATAGCCTCCGCTGGGGTCTTAATCCGACGCTGATCCCCGGTCACCGACCAGTGAGGGCGGATTCCAGGGGTCACCAGCAGAAAATCTCGCCGTAACTGCTGTCGTAAAAGGGTAATCTCCCTTGGCGAACAGACCACCCCGGCGAGACCACTCTCCTGAGCGAGAGCTGCCAGACGCACCACCTCCTCAGCAGGACTACCGCCGATGCCGATAGCAGCGAGATCCTTCTCCTCCATACTGGTGAGCACAGTCACCGCGATAAGATGCGGTGGTCGACTGTAGGGGGCGATGGCATCGAGGGCCGCGACCATCATCCGCTCTCCCCCAAGGGCGTGGATATTGACCATCCACACCCCGAGATCTGCCGCCGCGCGACAGGCGGCGGCAACGGTGTTGGGAATGTCGTGATACTTGAGATCAAGAAAGATCTCAAACCCCATCTCCTGCAGCTCCTCAACCAGCGCCGGACCGGTACGGGTGAAGAGCTCTTTGCCTATCTTCAGACGGCAACGCAGGGGATCGAGCTGACGCACCAGTTCCAGCGCCGGATCCCGTCCCGGGAAGTCGAGGGCAACTATAATTTTACTGAGACAATTCATCGGTTCCAACTCCCACAGATCGATAGTTGAGGTTTAATCGTCGACCACTGTTTACACCCCGGGCAGAGCCAGTAGAGATTTTTGGCCTGAAATCCACAGTGGTGGCAGAGGTAGATATTACTCCCATCCCAGAGCTGATTGGCAACTCTTTGCAGTTGCCGCACCTTCTCTTCGCATGAAAAGGGGCGTTGAGCCGCCTCTTGCGGAGAGGGGGATTGTGTAGGGTCAAACCACGACTCCATCAGGAAGAGGAGAGAGTGAAGTGACGGGTTATGCAGCAGAAATCGCTCCAGCAGCTGCTGGATCCGGCTCTGAACCGATGGCGAATAGCGACCACGAGCGATGGCAATCGCCAGTGTGTGGCTGGCGTAGCGCTGGAGCAGCCCCTCAAGATAGGTGGCCATCTCCGCCTCCTCTTCAATCAGTTCATAACAGCGTTTAAGGGGAGAGATGATCTCAGAGAGAAGCGCGGCGTCTTGCCGCTCTACCCGTTGATAGACGCTAATGGCGGCAGCGGCATCCCCTCTCTGGAGCAGCATCTCTCCCTGAAGCAGGGTCGCACGCACCGACGCTGGATCTACCTCCAGTGCGCATCGAAGCTGCTGTTGCGCCTCACCATTGGCTGCTGCATGAAGGGCAACCAGCGCCTGTTCACAGTGGTAGTGGGCAAGAGGAATCCGCCCCTGCGGCAGCTCCTCTAGCAGGGGGGTAGCGATGGCGATCGCCTTACTCCACTCCCGCTCCTGCTGATAGATCTTTAAGAGATGCTGATGAGTTCGCTGCCGGAACTCCGGCTGCTGATGAACCTCCAGCAGAAGAGACTCCGCGCGGTCAAATAGCCCCGCCTTCAGGTAATCCAGCGCCAGCTCCAGCTGCGCCCGCTGGAAACTACGGGCATCGATCGCCGGTCGCTGCAGGAGTGTGTCGTGAATCCGGATCGCGCGATCCACCTCTCCTCGCCGTTTGAAGAGGTTGGCCAGGGCAAAATGGATATCGAGGGCATCCTCATTGCTCTCTGAGAGAGCAAGAAACTGCATAATCGCCTTATCTTCTTCGTCATTAAGAAGATAGTTCAGCCCCTTAAAATAGCCTGCGGTCATCTCCTGACACGCCTGCTGCTGGCGTCGGTTCTCACCTCGGCGACCGATGATCCATCCCGAAACCGCCGCCAAGGGTAGAAGCAAAAAAAGGAGTTCAAGCCCCATCAGTGAAGAGCCATCAAGAGCAGCGAGTTCTGATGAGACAGATCAATTTCAGTCTAGGAAACCGCCCTGCCAAGCCCCACATCAGTGGGAAGAGGGTCTGTTTCGGTATAGATCCACTTCCCGCTCTAAAACAGAGGGCGTCTAGCCGACTAAACGACGATCTCGTGTTTACTATCGTTCACCCGATCCCGAAGCTCTTTACCGGGCTTAAAATGGGGCACATGCTTTGAGTTCAGCGCCACCGGTTCTCCCGTCTTCGGATTACGCCCCACCCGTGATTTTCGGTAGTGGAGTGAGAAACTACCAAAACCGCGAATCTCAATACGATCGCCATCGGCCAAGGCGTTTGCCATATCTTCAAGAATACTTTTGACAGCGAGATCAACATCTTTCGCTGGCAATTGTGGTAGTTTATGCGCTAATTTTTCGATAAGTTCTGATTTTGTCACGATCACTCCACCCTGATTATTCACAGCCCGGTGATTCCACCGTGGCTGAACCCATTTCGATACCCAAGAGTGTCGGAAACCCTGGATTTCAGGGAGTCGAGAAGCGTGGCTATTCAAGTCATGAAGCCGCATGAATAGTCATTCTATTCAAAGGCCTCATAACCCAAAAGAGTCGCGCTTATCGGCTTTCTGGAACCAGCGTTTTCAGGATTCTTAGGTATATTATAAAAACAGTTTGTAAGGCCCGTTCATCAACCCCTACCCAGAACGAACCTTACAAATTATTTTCAGGTCAGAGACGGATCTCCCCTCTTGGGGAGATCCGCAACCCGAATCTTCTCTAACCAATCGCTACTTGTTTTCTCTCATCTGTTCCTTGATCAGATCCCCGAGAGTCGGGGTCACCGGTGCAGTAGCGTTGTAGCCCTGAACGGCCTCTTTCTCTTCATCGGTATCTTTCGCCTTAATCGAGAGGCTCAAGCTGCGGTTTTTACGATCCACCCCGATAAATTTGGCCTCTATCTCATCCCCTACCTTCAGCTCATTACGAGCATCTGCGACCTTGTCGCGAGAGATTTCAGAGGCGCGGAGATAGCCCTCTACCTGATCACCAAGGGTGATCACCGCACCGCGGGCATCCACCTCTTTCACCACACCATTGACAAAAGTGCCTTTGGGATTGGAAGCGAGGAAGCTAGAGAAGGGATCAGAACTGAGCTGCTTGATTCCCAAAGAGATACGCTCGCGCTCGGCGTCGATGGCAAGAATCACCGTCTCAACCTCATCCCCCTTCTTAAACTGCTGGGATGGAGACTCACTCTGCTCATCCCAGGAGATATCGGAGAGGTGCACCAGGCCATCGATATTACCCTCAAGACCGATAAAGATCCCGAAATCGGTAATCGACTTAATGGTGCCACTAATCTTATCGTCTTTGTTGTACTTATTGGCAAAATCTTCCCACGGATTGGAGTAACACTGCTTCATACCGAGGGAGATTCGCCGTCTCTCTGCATCGATGTCGAGCACCATCACCTCAACTTCATTGCCGAGCTGTACCACTTTTGAGGGGTGAATGTTCTTGTTGGTCCAATCCATCTCTGAGACATGAACCAGCCCTTCGACACCATCTTCGATCTCGACAAAGCAGCCGTAATCGGTGAGGTTGGTCACCTTACCGAAGATACGGGTACTCTCCGGATAACGACGAGCGATATCTTCCCACGGATCCTCACCCATCTGTTTCAGACCGAGAGAGACGCGCATCTTTTCACGGTCAAACTTAAGGATCTTCACCTTCAGCTCTTCACCAACAGTCACCACCTCTTCCGGATGTTTGACCCGCTTCCACGCCATATCGGTGATATGGAGCAGACCGTCAATGCCACCAAGATCGATAAATGCGCCATATTCGGTGAGATTTTTGACAACACCGGTAACTACCTTACCATCTTCGAGGCTATCGATCAGTGCATCCCGCTCTTCACTGCTCTCACTCTCGACTACCGCGCGGCGGGAGACCACTACATTATTACGCTTACGATCGAGTTTAATCACCTTAAACTCGAGATCTTTTCCTTCAAGATATGCGGTATCACGCACCGGACGCACATCTACCAGTGATCCCGGGAGGAAAGCACGATTATCTTTCATCTCTACCGTGAAACCACCTTTGACCCGCTCAATGATACGACCGGTGACAGTCTCGCCTGCCTCCTGCGCCTTCTCGAGACGGATCCACGACTCTGCCCGCTTCGCCTTCTCCCGTGACAGGCGAGTGGCACCAAAGCCATCTTCCACCGCTTCGAGAACGACATCAACGGCGTCACCAACTGCGACCTCGATCTCCCCGTTTTCATCCTGAAACTGTTCAATGGGGATATGCCCCTCTGACTTCAGTCCGGCATTGACGACAACGACATCGGAACCTACTGCTACCACTGTACCGTTAATCACGGCACCGGGATTCATTTTGGTATCTTGAATACTCTGTTCAAAGAGTTCGGAAAAGCTCTCGCTCATAATGTTATAAAAAAACCAGTCAAGTAAAGTTTGCTCTACCCGTCACAGCGGATAAAAAAACTGTGTAATAAAAAAATCGGCTCACCGCGGTCTCCCTCCCGTGACCAGCCACCTCTACGGCAGAAGGTGGTGCGGAATCAGAGCGATCACTCTGTCACAGACCCCGTTAATGTCGAGATCTGAAGTATCTATCACCACCGCGTCTGCCGCCGCCTTGAGTGGAGAGGCCGATCGGGAGGCGTCACGCTCATCCCGTTGGGCTATCTCTTCAGCAAGGTCGGCAAGATTAGCATCAATACCCTTCTGCTTCAACTGCTTATAACGCCTTTGTGCGCGAATCTCTGCCGTGGCGGTCAAAAAGAGCTTGAGTTCGGCCTCGGGAAAGAGGGTAGTCCCCATATCTCTACCATCTGCAACCAGGCCCGGAGCACGGGCAAAATCGCGTTGCCGCTGCAGTAGAGCCGCCCTCACTTCAGGAAGCGCAGCGATAATCGACGCCGCACCCCCCACTCGCTCATTACGAATCGTCTCCCCGACATCCTCCCCCCCCAGGGTTGTCATCACCGCCTCCCCTTCTATCTTATATTCAACATCAAGATTCCTAGCCAACTCACTCAATTGTTGAATATCATCCAGCGCAATTTCGGCACGAATCGCCCCAAGGGCGGCAAGACGGTAGAGGGCGCCACTATCGAGAATATGCCACCCAAGATAGCGGGCGATGC
Source organism: Gammaproteobacteria bacterium (assembly GCA_015232955.1). Lineage (GTDB taxonomy): Bacteria > Pseudomonadota > Gammaproteobacteria > Thiohalomonadales > Thiohalomonadaceae > JADFYS01. Next base: position 3 of record JADFYS010000133.1, on the reverse strand, counting down.
GTG
>JADFYS010000132.1 GCA_015232955.1 Gammaproteobacteria bacterium | reverse complement strand
CGACTGCAGTACCTTCAACCCAGCCTCCAGTGAGGCGGGGTTGGCGTTATAACTGTCATCCAGCACCGCAATCTCCCCCAAATCTTCCCGGGCGTGGCGCAGCTGTAACCGTCCGGGAACCACCGCCATTGCCGCCAGTCCAGAGCGGATCTCATCCCAGGAGATCTCAAGGGTGCGGGCGATCGCCACCGCTGCCAGCAGATTATGAACATTGTGATCTCCGAGAAGAGGCGAGCGGATCGTCTCTCTCTCCGTTGCCGTGATCACATCCACCGTTACCCCAGATTGGGACGACTGGTAGAGCGCACGATAATCTGCCTGTTCTCCCAAACCGAAGATAATCTGCGGGTAGTCTGCCGCCATCTCCTGCCATAAGGAGAAAAAAGTAGGATCGTCGACAAAGATGGCAGTTCCGCCAGGCTCAAGGCCATTAAAGATCTCCCCCTTGGTCATCGCAATACAGGCAAGGGAGCCGAAACCTTCAAGATGGGCAGGGGCGACACCGTTCACCAACGCAACCGCGGGTCGCGCCATCCGGGTTAACGGCTCGATATCTCCCGGTCGATTGGCCCCCATCTCCACCACAGCGTAGCGGGTAGAGGGGGTCAGTTGGAGCAGGGTATAGGGAACACCGATATCGTTATTGAGATTTCCCGTTGTCGCCACGGTCTCCCCAACCCGACGCAGGATCGCCGCTACCATCTCCTTCACCGTCGTCTTGCCATTACTTCCGGTAATCGCCACCACAGTCGCATCAGAGCGGTTACGCCAGCCACTCGCGATAGCACCAAGCGCGACACGACTATCCTCCACCAACAGCTGCGGCAGTGAGAGGCTACTGTCGATGCGCTCCACCACCGCCACTACCGCCCCGGCCGCTTGCGCTGCGCCAAGATAGTGGTGGCCATCAAACTGCTCTCCATTCAGGGCGACAAAGCAGTCACCACTACGGAGAAGGCGACTATCGGAGGTGAGACCACTCACCACCGCATCACCATCCGTGCGACTATCTACGCCGAGCCAACGCTGCAACTCTGCCATCGTGGTCGAAAACGCTTCACCAGAACGGAGTGGGATCGCTGTTGCCACTACGCCCCTCCCCGCAGTCGAGCCAACGCCTGTCCAATCTCGCTAAAATCGCTATAGGGGTGGCGTACTCCGGCGATCTCCTGATAACGCTCGTGCCCCTTTCCCGCCACCAGCAGCAGCTGTCGCGGATCACGGGGGAGCGTCGCCAGTGTAGAGGCGATCGCCTCCCTCCGATCCACCACCACCCGCGCGGCATCCGGCCGTTTTAAGCCGCGCAAAATATCATCCATAATCGCCTCAGGCGGTTCACTCCGCGGATTATCACTGGTGATCACCAGCTGATCGGCTTCCGCCTCCGCCACCGCGCCCATCTCGGGCCGTTTGCCGCGATCACGATCGCCACCACAACCGAAGAGTACCGTAATCGTCTCAAAGCCGTGGCCACGGCAGGCGACAATCGCCTTTTGCAACGCATCGGGGGTGTGGGCAAAATCGACCACCACGGTCGGAGCGTCCCCTACTCCGCTAGCAGTGACGCGCTCCATCCTCCCCGCAACCCCCTCCACCTGCCCGAGAAGGTTCAGCGCAAGGGTAAAGTTCATCCCAGTGGCGATCAGCCCGCCCAGTGCAGCCAAGAGGTTTTCGGCGTTAAACGCCCCGAGCATGGGGGAATCGATCCGCCCTGATCCCCAACGCGATCTCACCTCAAAACTGAATCCCTGCGGTGTGAGCGCCAGCTTTGTCGCCGCGAGATCAAGCCCTCTCTCGACAATATCAGCGCCAACGAAACCGTAACGGATGAGGTTCATCGTCCCCTCCAGCTCGTCACACCAACGACGCCCGATGGGATCACCGTAGTTAATCACCGCCCAGCGCAAAGAGCGCGACGCAAAGAGCCCTCTTTTGGCCGCCGCATACGCTTCAATAGTGTGGTGATAATCGAGATGATCCCGGCTCAGATTGGTAAAGATCGCCACCTGATAGCGCAGTGCTGCCACCCGCCCCTGATCCAGAGCGTGGGAGGAGATCTCCAGCACTACATCTTTAACTCCCTCCGCCACCATCCCCGCCAGCTGCCGCTGCACAGTGATAGCATCTGCGGTGGTCAGACCGGTGCTCTCCAGGGCACCCCAGACGCCGTTGCCCAAGGTCCCCATCACCCCGACCTGGCGGTGATTCTGCAGTGTCAACACCTGGGCGATGGCCTGACAGACTGTGGTTTTTCCGTTGGTACCCGTGACCGTAATCACCCCAAGATGGTGCGAGGGGTGACCATAAAACCGGGAGGCGATGGCACTCAGCTTCTGGCCAAGACTATCCAGGGCCATTGCCGGAACGGTAACCGCCTCAAGATCGAACTTTTCTGCCCCCAGTGGATCGTAGAGCACCGCAACGGCGCCCCGCGCTACGGCTTGCTCCCAAAAGGAGAGACCGTGCCGATCCCTGCCGTGACAAGCACAGAAGAGAAACCCCGCCTCCACCTGACGGCTATCCAGCGTCAAGCCACGCACCCCGAGTTCCGGGCAGTTCGCGCTATCGACCCAACCCTGGAGCAGTGCCGATAGGGTCATCGTTGTCTGTTCAAGATTAATTTGGGTGAGAGCGTTCATCCTAAAATCCGCAGTTGGACACCGTGAAGGGTGCGTTTGTGGCGGTGCAGTGCAAGGCACAACGACGCGCAATAGTGGTTCTATTGCAAGGAGTTGTAACGCCGCAATGCGCCGCCACAAATGTGGCATTCGCGGTGTAGCGATGTTCACCCAATAGGTGAAGCTGGTATATTGTGAATTTCATAGCATAATCATTATGTTGATAGATATGTGCAGCGGTCAACTGCGGATTTTAGGGTCATAGGGTTAAGATATCCTTATCACTCAGGTGGGATGTCAGAGAGTACGAAACTGATAGCGTTCAGAGGTCTCACAGGAGGAGATCTGTTGTCCAAGGACGATCTCCCGATGTCGATCCTCCTCAATCAGAACGGTTCGATCTCCGGGACGCATTCCACAGACCGGGATAATGAGCGACGGCTCCTGCTTGAGTACTCTGAACTCGGGCAGGATCAGGGCGCGAACGAGGCGGCTGACACCACTCCCCGCCTCAACACTCTGCAAGATTGCGGCAGAGGCGCTGGGCGAGATGACCTGAATCCCCGCTTCGGTGCGCCCATCCGGGTGGAAGTTGAGCCAACGGACCGAGGCGAGTGAGCTGCTGAAGTCGTCATCATTACGGGTGATGCTGAGCAGCTCCCCCACCCGAATTCCGGCAGAGATCTTGGAGTCACTAATAATACGGAATCCGCCAGCGCTTTCGTTGAGGATCTCCCATGGGTGGCGGGTGACTCGGGTCTCCTTAAGACCATCAACTGAGTTGGACATCTCCTGAAAAAGCTTGAGGTGGTTCTCATCGGCGGATGAAGGGGTATCTTCGTAGCTAATCACCTCACTATCAAACGCATCACCGCTCCCCTGAACCATTCCCCCCCGCAAGATCCAGTCAGAATAGAACTTATGGATCATGGCGAGACCGGCAACAATCCCCAGGCGTGAATTACTGTCGATATCGTGGCGCTGAAACTGGCGCGCCGGAAGAGAGTTCCACGAGAATTTGACATGTTTAATGGTATTGAGGGCAAGGCCCATTGTCGCCTTTTTGCACTCACCCTCATTCCCCTCCTTTTCACAGAAGAGGATGATTCTGCTCATCTTATCTACCAGATCGCGGGTATTGAATGAGAGGCAGTGGTTACTGTCACACTCCGTTTTTGTCCGTTGACGATAGATGGGGCCCTGATCTTTGGTGATCTCGATCACAAAGGTGGAACGGTCATCTCCCCAAGGGTGAAGCGTCGCCCTTCCTCCCCACTTGGAGAGGGCAAAAAAGAGGCGTTGAATCTCTTTTTGGGTCATTCTTGAGGTGGAGGCGGCAGATAACAGCAGCAGCTGCTGATAGAGGTTGATAATTATCACCGAAGCCCCACTGGGAAACAGCGGTTCAGCAGCGACCGGAATCTCGGCAGCACCCTCGGTTCCAGCGATTATCGCCAGGGTATGAATCTCCTCCCAGACTCCGCTTTTCTCCTCGGAGTAGAGGCTATAGGCGGTGACCAGCTCGACACTAAAATAGTAGAGTGCGCGGTGAATAAGACGGGCAATTTCCGGCCGTTTCTGAAGAAATTTATAACGGTTGAGATACTCCGCAAGGATCACCTTGTATCCGGCGGCCATCTCGGTGCAGAGAAGCTCAAGCTGGTGGTGGATTTCACTCTCCTTTTTACCGATAGGAAAGCTGATACCGATCAGGTTTTTATTGAACTCCTGAAGGATCTGGTCAGTCGGCCCCTTAATCAGCTCAAGAAAGGCGAGCCGCTTCTTCCAGGGGTGGATGGTGCGATTGGCGTCGTGGAGGGCGTTATGGATCAATTTTGCCGCTTCAAGAGGGCTGCCCAGTGGCAGTTGTCGAATCCACCCTTTCACCAGACGGGGGGTGATATCGAAATCATACTGCCCCTTTTTATGCTGCGATGTAATATTCAGGCTGTAGTTTCGCAACTTCATTTCATCAGTAAACATGGCGGATTTCTCTAATCGGTCTGAATTAAGGGGAGTATACCTTGGAAATGGCTACAAATGGGCGATTGTAACAAGATGAAAAGGGGATACCTCACACCACGAAATCTCTCTGAATACCATTAGCCACCGTAACCGTTTAGTCCCCCTTCATTAAATCCCCCTCTCCCATTGGGAGAGGGCCGGGGTGAGGGCTAAAACAGGCCAGGGGAGTGAATGGTTACTAGCCATCACGGTAATAGTATGACTGTTTATAGGGAAATGCTGCAACCTCTGTCACCACTTTTGGCATCAGATATCCCGGAAGGGTAGAGCGCATGGCGTGCAAAAGAGGATCTATCTCTTGATTGGGGACGGCAAAATGGGCAACGCCAAGAGCTTTATCAAGAATATGGAGGTAGTAGGGGAGGACACCCGCTGCAAACAGCGCTTCACTCAGGATGATAAGCGTTTTGGCACAATCATTGACGCCCTTAAGCAGTACCGACTGATTGAAGAGTGTCCATCCAGCCGCGCTCAGTTGTGCCAATTTGGCGATCACCTCTGCCGTTAACTCATGGGGATGGTTGCAGTGAACCACCATCACCGGAGACAAGCGCGTGGCACCAAGACCGGTTATCAGCTCTTCGCTTAACCGCTCCGGGGCGACGATCGGGAGACGGCTGTGGATCCGAAGCCGCCGTAGCTGCGGTAGCTGGAGAAGAGCAGTAGTAATCGTCAGCAACCGTTCAGTTGAGGCCATGAGGGGATCCCCCCCACTGAATATCACTTCGTGAATTTCGGGGTGGAGACGAAGATAGTTGACCACACTCTCCAGCTGTTGCGGTGAGAGTTCATGGTCACGATAGGGAAAATGGCGACGAAAACAGAAGCGGCAGTGGATAGGACAGCTCGCAGTGATGAGCAGCAGGATCCGTCCGTGGTACTTGTGAATCAACCCGGGAAGGGGAGAGGCTGCGATATCCCCCACCGGATCTCTACTGTACCCTTCATTCATCTCCATCTCTGCTGCTTGCGGCAACACTTGACGGAGTAGCGGGTCATCTCTATCTCCGGCAACCATCCGTCGCAGATAGCTCTGCGGAACCCGTACTGAAAACGCTGCTGCTGCCGCTTCAGCGCTTCTGTTAGCCGCTACAGGGAGGTCGCACTGCTCTAAAAGTTGCGCCATGGAGTGAATAATCACCGCTCAGATCTGCCTTAAACCTAAAATCCGTAGTTGGACACCGTGAAGGGTGCGTTTGTGGCGGTGCAGTGCAACGAAGGCATGGATGCCGAAGGTAGGGCGACGCAG
>JADFYS010000131.1 GCA_015232955.1 Gammaproteobacteria bacterium | reverse complement strand
CCAGGTATCGGCAAAGAGTTGATCAAACTGATCGCTTCGACGAATATCGTAGTAGCACTCCATCACCGACTGGAGCAGGCTCTTGCCCATACGGCGCGGACGAATCAGAAAGAGGAAGTCCCCCGCATCTTCCAGTTGCGGCAGATAGTGGGTCTTATCGAGGTAGTACTCTCCTTTGTGGCGTAGCTTGATAAAATCGGCCACGCCATAGGGGATACGATAGGGTTGAGCCTGAATCATGGCTATCTCTCTCGGACAAAATGGTTACTCGAGTTTGAGTATATCAGCTGTCAGCACAGGGTGATCCAATGTCATTAAGTTAATAGCATTGCCCTGAAATCCACTGCTTCCAAGTATCTTGGGTATAGATGGGAGGTTTTTTAGAGGGCGTTGTAGTCTCGACCATAGTTTGAGAGTAAGATTGTTTGCTCTCTCACACTCCATCGTGGAAGGCGTCGGTGGGTTGTATTACCCCAAGTCTGTTTGCATTAGTTTTATAGGGAGCATTGAAGCTGAGAAGTCCAACACCCCTCCGAATCCACCCTTTTTAGGCATGGGCAGTCATACCCCGTGCGTTGTCTCGGCAGAGGGAGCAGAACACCTTGGCAACTGAGATTCAAAATCAGTTGTCACGCCAGTGGGGACGGTTACGACAGTGGAGTCAACGCTGGTTGCTGTTGACGCTGGTGATCTGGTTACTCAGTTTGAGCGGCTTCTGGAGCGGGACATCCTTGCTTCTGCTGGATCGCATGCAGCAGCTTAAGGCGTCGCTCCTTCCTGGTGAGTTCACTCTCCTGCTGCTGGAGGGGGGGGAGGAGAGTTTTACCGCCCCAGAGTCGCAGTGGTTGGCGCTGTTGCAGCGTCTACGCGAAGCCAATGCGGCGCAGATTTTGCTCCTCGAACTCCCATCTCAGGTCGGGGCTACTTGGGTAGAGGCGGCTGCGACGGGGGGGGATCTCCTCCTTGGACGGCATCTCCGTTTTTCGGAGGAGTTTCCCGACAGACTCGAATATGAACCCCTTATGCAATCGGCGCAGGGGCTGCTCTCTGGTGTCGTCTTGCCCGGTCCAGCTCCCTACGGCATCCACCGCACTCAAGGGGTACAGCGGCAGCTGGGAAGCGGCGAGTTGGTCTGGTTGTTGGAGGCGGCAGCAGCACGACAACTGGGACGAACCCTGCCTGAGGAACAGGAGGGTGATGCGGGATATCTGATCGATTTCTCATCTGCGCCTGATGATCTTCCCCGGCTGCGGCTGGAAGAGGTGATGGCAGGGAATCTGTTATCGGAGATGGTCGCAGGGAAGAGCATCATTATCGCCCGACAACAGCAGCGGGTTGAGACCACAGTGATCGCCCCACTGCCCGGTGGAAATGGACCTTTAACTCAGGCCGAGTTTCACGCCTACGCCCTCAACACCCTGCTGCAGGATTCGGCTACAAACCTCTCTTCGCCTCTGCTAGTCTTGCTGGTGACCGCGCTGGCGGCACTGCTGGCGTTAACCGGTTACCACCGCCTCCCCGATCAGTGGTCACCTTTTGTCGCAGTGGGTGGGGCACTGGTATATGCTGCTCTGGCCCTGCTGGTGCTGTTGGTGAGCAATCTCTACCTGCCGTTAACCGAGGCGATTGTCGCCCATCTCCTCGCCCTCACCGTGTTGCTGCGTAGTCGCCGTTTCCAGATGCGGGAAAATATCATCCGAATTCTACGCCAGCTTTCGGGACGGCTGCAGTCGCGACACGAGACGGAAAACTTTTTTGACTCCGACGCCTACTGGGATCAGATAGTGACGCTGGTGAGCCAGCAGCTCAATATGGATCGGGTGATGTTTCTCGAGCGGGTGGTTGGGGATCACCGTCTAAAAGAGGTGAAATCACTTAACTGCTCTTTTGACGATATCCTCGAACCTCGGCGTGATTATGAGCGAACCCCCTACAGTAGCGCCATTGAAAAAGGGGGCCCCTATCGCCCGGATCGTCAGTTTTTGCGCCTGGAACTGGGGGAGCACCCTACCGATATCGAGTTTCTCACGCCGTTGCTCTTTGGCGGGGAAGTGATGGGGTTCTGGGTCTACACCCTCGATCCGCAGCAGGAGCAGAATCTGGCGCAACTGGAGCAGACCATCTCCCGTTTTAGTCAGCAGATTGCAGAGATTCTCTATCTACGACGGGATCGTGGCCAGCGCCGAGCACAGCAGTCGCGGGGGGTGAACGCCTGGCTCTCCAAGGAGGGGGGAGATGCTCTGCTGGTTGAAGATGTCCAGCGCTCTGTCCAGCTTCTCGATACCCGGTTGTTAGGGATGGAGGAGGTGTTTGACGGTCAGGATACGGGGACCATTCTCTATAACCTCTTTGGCAATGTACTCCATGTGAATCGCAGGATGTCGGAGCTGGCAGAGACGCTCAATATCACCCCATACAGCATCACGGCGGTCGATTTTATCCGGGCGATGACCGGACTGGAGCTGCGTGAAGCACGGGATATCCTGCGTCGGGTCACCTTCGAACAGGAGAACTTCTTTCTTCCGCTTCACTTTGCCGAGCAGGGGGATCTCTCTTTTGTCTTTCAGGTGCGACCGCTGGTGGGAAGAGAGGAGAAGAGCGACTTTGGTGAGACCACTGCCGAAGCACTACTGCCGGTGAAGGGGCTGCTGATCGAGTTGGCGGATGTGAGCCAGATTCGGCGCAATAATCAGCTAAAAGAGCTTCTTCTGGTGAATATCTTCAGTCAACTGCGAAACGATCTTGAATCCGTGGTTCTGGCAACGGATCTCCTGACGGTGACTCAACTTCCCCCAGAACAGCAGAGCGAAGTGGTGACACTGCTGCGGAATAAGGTGGAACAGACGGTGAATTCGATCACCCGCGCCGAGGAGCGGATTGGTGGTGAGGGGGATACCGGAACGGCGCTCTATCCGGTCTCCCCTTATGACGCGCTCAAGCAGGCCATTCTCAATCTGGAGGAGGAGCAGGAGCGGTGTCGGGTGATGGTGGAGCTCCGTCTTCCCCGTCTGATGCCGTTGGTGATGGCGGTCCCCAACCAGTTTGTCTCCCTGTTTGAGGGGGTTTTGCAGGCGCTGATCGCCGTGCCGCGGAACAGAGTGCAGTGCTGGTTTCGGGTGAAGAGCGGGCGTGTCGTCTCCACCTTCGCTTCTCCAATAGCGGTTTTGGCCTCCCTTCAGAGCGGTTCAGGGGCTATATGGAGGGGGATATCGAGCCGGAGTCTGCTGAGTTTCGCGCGCTGCGCCAATCGCTGCTTCGAATCAAGAGGTGGGGTGGAAGCGGTGAGGCGACCAGCGCCACCGGTAGGGGGATTGAGGTGCTGCTCGAGCTGGATCTCTTTCACTGTCAACAGTAGCAGAGTAAAGGATTTAGAACTAAATGGTAACCACAACAGGGCGATCCATCATCATTGCAGAGGACGACAGCACACTCCTTCGCCTACTGGTTATGGCGTTGGAGAGCAGCGGTTATGAGGTGCGCTCAGCGGAGAATGGCGAGGGGGCGAAACAGTTGTGGCAGGAGTCGGTGCCCGATCTCCTTCTGACTGATCTCCAGATGCCGGTGCTGGATGGACTAAGGTTGGTCGAGTGGGTACGAAATGAGGCGAAGAGTGAGATCCCGGTGATGGTGCTAACCTCAATCGCCAACCATGATTCGGGTAAAAAGGCTCTCAGCCTTGGGGCGACAAGAGTGGTGGCGAAACCGGTGCAGTTACCACAGCTATTGGCAGCGGTGGGGGAGTTGCTCCCGACCTGAGTATGGAGTTTCTCCCTCTCGCCGTTTTCCCTGCAGGCAGTCTTGCCAACTCTGTAGTCACCACTGTCTGGCTCGGGGTGCTGGTGGTCGGTTTCTTCAATCTCCGCTTTGGCTGGGTGTTGTCGGGACTGGTGGTTCCGGGATATCTTGCCCCGCTTCTTATCGCCAAACCGTGGGCGGCTGTCGCCATCTGCAGCGAAGGGGTGGTCACCTATCTCTTGGTCTGGCTCTACTCTGAACGGGTGATGCGCTGGCTCGGTCTCGCCGGATTTTTTGGCAGAGATCGCTTTTTCGCGATGGTGCTGGTCTCAATTCTGGTACGAATACTCTTTGATGGCTGGCTCTTCCCGCTGCTGGGAGAGTGGGTGAACGCCACTTTTCAGCTTCAGTTTGACTATCGTTACAACCTCCACAGCTTTGGTCTGATTATCGTCTCCCTTATCGCCAATCAGTTCTGGAAGAGCGGACTGGTGCGAGGGATCCCCCCCTTTGTGATTACCCTGACCCTCACCTGGCTCTTCACCCGTTATGGCTTGATGGAGCTGACCAACTTCTCTATCAGCAACCTCAGCTATATGTACGAAGATGTGGCGGCATCGATGCTCGCCAGCCCCAAGTCCTACATTATTCTCATCACTGCTGCCTTTATTGCGTCACGGATGAATCTTCTCTACGGCTGGGATTTTAATGGGATTTTGATCCCCTCTCTGCTTGCGCTGCAGTGGTATCAGCCGGAGAAGATTCTGGTCTCTTTTGCCGAGGCGCTGATCATTTTGATGTTTGCGATCCTTCTCCTCAAGCTCCCCCGTTATCAGGGGATGACGATGGAGGGGGCGCGCAAGATGATGCTCTTTTTCAATATCAGCTTCGCCTGGAAGATGGCGCTCGGTCTCTTTCTCGTCCGCTTTTTTCCTACGGTTAAGGTGACCGACTATTTCGCCTTTGGGTACATGCTCTCCACCCTGATGGCGGTGAAGATGCACGATAAGGAGATTGTTGCAAGACTGACCCGGGCAACCCTTCAGACCTCACTTGTGGCGGTGGTGGGGGCTACGGTCATCGGCTTTCTCCTGACGCTGCTACCGCTGCCTACAACATGGGTGGGGGGGGATACCCCTGCTCTGGAGGCGGCCTTGGAGACGGGTGCGCAGAGGATGAAGGTGTCGCGTCTGCTCGAGGCGATACAGCAGGAGAAGCTGGCGATACACCAGCAGCGGCGGGAACCTCAGCCCTACCTGCCACCGCTGCCGCGTGAAGCGGATCTCTTTAGCGAAGGGATCAGAAGATTGAACCGTTATGTGCGAACAGGGGATCCGGAGCGACTCGAAGAGGGGCGCTCCCTTCTGTTGCAGATCGGTTACCACCTGCAGCGGTTAGAGGGGGATCACCTCCTGCTGAGTGAGGGGATTCCACGGCGGGGCTGGGGGAGTTATCTCCTAAACCTCAACCCCCAGTCGCGTCTGGTGGTGGAAGTTCCATCCCCGCTAGAGGAGCGGAGCACCGCAGAAGCGGCGCTCTGGCTCTACCGTCAGAGCGGCGCCCGCGCCTATGCCATGGCAGGGGCGGCGAGAACCGCCTTTGCTGATGGATCTGCCGATCCGCTGCGCAGTCGCCAGACCCCGTTTCACCTCTTTCATCGTGAAATGGGGGGACGGGATGTGGTGCAGATCCGTGCGCTCACCGGGGTCGCCGCCCGTGCCCTCGCCGGAGTGAGATCGGATGAGGGGATTGATGCACTGGCAACGGTGCGCGGAGACTTCTGGATTCAGCGCGAACTGCCCCAGGGGATCGATCTCGTAGCGCTCAAAGAGCTGGTACCACAACTCTCTTTTCAGTGGCGCGCCTCCCCCCTTGTCAATATTCAGCGAGAGGAGACTCTGGGGGGATTTGCCGAGCTCTTTCTCACCGAAGATGGGTTGCGGCAACTGCTGTTGCACGCAACGCAGCGTCGGAATGAGCCGCAACTACTGGTCGCTGATCAGCGCATTGACGGTTATATTCAGCAGTGGCTGTTCCAGAGTAAGGAGGCGATCGCCCCCCGGGGGAGTGATCTCGACCTGCCGCCCCAACCGGGCGATCTCCTCCACTGGGATGAGGAGATCATCACCCCGCTTCTCGCCACAGCGCGAAACGAGCAGGG
>JADFYS010000130.1 GCA_015232955.1 Gammaproteobacteria bacterium | reverse complement strand
TCAATCTCGGTCATCACCCGCTCGGGATCGGCGGCGGGGAGATCGATCTTATTCAGCACGGGAAAAACCTCCAGCCCCTGCTCGATCGCGGTATAACAGTTGGCGACCGTCTGCGCCTCTACCCCTTGTGACGCATCCACCACCAGTAGCGCCCCTTCACAGGCGGCAAGGGAGCGCGAAACCTCATAAGAGAAGTCAACATGGCCTGGGGTGTCGATAAAGTTGAGCTGATAGGTCTCACCATCCCGCGCCCGATAGAGGAGAGAGACGCTCTGTGCCTTGATCGTAATCCCCCGCTCCCGCTCGAGATCCATTGAGTCGAGAACCTGCGCTGCCATCTCCCGCTGCGTCAAGCCACCGCACACCTGTATCAGGCGATCGGATATGGTCGATTTGCCGTGATCAATGTGGGCGATAATCGAAAAGTTACGAATATGGTTTAGATCACTCATACATAATAAAACAGGGAATAACCTGCAAAAGCTATCCCCTGTCAAAGTTCCCTGTAAACAAAAAGTGCGCCGATTTTAAACAATTTTCGCCAATAATATAAGGGAAAATTCCTCCTTCAGTGACGATAACCCAGCACTATCGTCTCAATCGAGTTCAATCACTCTTCCGGCACCTTAAGGGCGAGAAAGCGTGGCGCCTCTTTCCGCAGAACCAGCACCGGTACCGACCGTCCCCGGGGTAGATCCTCCACCAAGCGCATAAACTGGGTCGGATCGGTAATATTGTGGTTATTGAGACGGGTGATGACATCACCGACCTCAATGCCAGCACGGGCCGCAGCCCCCTCCACCACTCGCGCAACCACAACGCCACCCGCCTCTAGGTCAAGCTCCTCGCGCACCGCATCGTCTACCGCGGCCACACTCATCCCAAGGAGGGAGGTTTTCCCTGAACGCCCGCTGCCGCTACCACTTCCGGCGACCGCCTCATCCTCCGGCAGCTCACCAATCTCAATCTGTAGCGTCAACACCTTACCGTCCCGAATCACCTTTGCCGGAGTTTTGCTACCGATAGGGGTTCTCCCCACCAGTGGCGGCAGATCTGACGAATTAATCACCTCTACCCCGTTATACTCAGTGATAACATCCCCCACTTCGATACCCGCCTTGGCTGCCGGTGAGTCACTAAATATCTGCGCCACCAGCGCCCCCTTCGGCACCTCCATCGCAAAAGATTCCGCCAACTCCCGGGTCACATCCTGAATTAACACCCCGAGCCAACCCCGAGTGACATAGCCGTTATCCTTCAGCTGCTGTACCACATTCATCGCAACATCGATAGGTATAGCAAAAGAGAGCCCCATAAAACCCCCCGTTCGGCTGTAGATCTGCGAGTTGATCCCAATCACCTCCCCTTTGAGGTTAAAGAGCGGTCCCCCAGAGTTCCCCGGATTGATGGCAACATCGGTCTGAATAAAGGGGACATAGTTCTCCGAGGGGAGATTCCGACCCAGGGCGCTGACAATTCCTGCAGAGACCGAGTGGTCAAAACCGAAGGGGGAGCCGATGGCCACCACCCACTCTCCCACTTTAAGCCGACTACTCTTGCCAATAGAGACCACCGGCAGATCTTTCGCCTCCACCTTAAGTAGTGCGAGATCACTGCGCTTATCGACCCCCAACACTTCGGCTTGAAGTTCCCGGCGATCACTCAGACGCACAATCACCTCATCGGCATCCTCCACCACATGGTGGTTGGTGAGGATATGGCCATCCTCATCGATAATAAAACCGGAACCGAGACTATGCCCCTCTTCCCCAAAGGGGTGTCCATGGCCACCGCTACCGCCCTGTTGATCAAAAAAACGGCGAAATAGCTCCTCCAGCTCACTTCCCCCCGGGATGTCGGGGATCTTAAAGTGGTGGCTAAACGGTTTTTTGGCGGAACTGCTCTTCTTCTGGGTGGTGCTAATGTTGACCACCGCCGGGCTGGACGCCTCTGCCAGCTCTGTAAAATCGGGAAGAGAGGCGAACGCCGGAAAAGCTGAACCAAAGCCCAACACCAGCAGCAGCACCCAGTAACCACCATTTGTTACATATCTCATACTCACTCCAATCACCCTTCACAATAAAAAACTGTAACCATTCAGAACACTCTGAACGGTTCTAAAAAAACTACCCCTCTCCACAGCGGCGGATGATCTCCGCCCTAAGGAGAGAGGAGAGACGATCATCCCGTTGTCGAAGCCGAATCCACCACAGGGAGAGCAGAAAGCCCCCCACGCCACCCGCCACGGCAGCAAGCTCCCCAACCGCGAAGAGCTTCTCTACCACCACTGCACCGAGGATGAGCGCCACTATCGGTAGTAGGTAGATTAAGAGGGAACCGATCAGCATCCCCGCCTCCTCTACCCCTACCACCACCCGCTCCCCTACGGCAACACCGAGGGGATCACTCACCTCAATGCGTAGCCGCTTCTGCCCCACCACCCGCGCCAGAGCTGAGGTTCCACACCCCTTGGCACTGCAGCCGCTACAGCTACGATGTCGTTCCGCCTCCACCCAGACCTTCTCGCCACTACGCGAAACGACCCGCCCCTCCTGTTCGATCATTCGCGCAGAACCACCGAGCGGGCGATCTGCAGAACGGTAGGGGGAGGTACCTCACCCACCACCGTCGCCCGGTAGCCATCATAGCTCTGGGTCATCATGGTGATCGCCCCGAGATGGGAGATCTCGCCCGGTTCAGGTTCACCTCCTGTAGTTACACCTTCAATAAAGAGCGAGACCGAAGCGATGCCATCACTATAGAGGTGATGTTCCACCACCTTCTCCCTCCCCTCCATCACAAAGTGCGGCTCCACCCGCGCAGTTACTACCGAAAAGCCGGGGGGTAGGGTCGCAACCTGCCACTGCAACCGATACGACTGCGAACTCCCGTCACTGCGCTTCGCCCCCGGTTGTTCAGCGCCACGCTCTGGAGTCTGTTGGGGAGAGAGGGTGTTGTGCAGCGTAAACTCCTGCGGAAGAGAGGGGAGCAGTTTGAGTGAAGTGAACATCAACCCCTCAAGCACCTCCCCCTGTTGGTTGCTCATCTCCGATTTCAGGAGCATCGAGCTCCCTTCTGCAATCCAGAGTCTGAAACCGTAACGGTAGTGATCCCGGGGCACGACCTGCAGTTTGATCGTATCTCTGCCGGCAATGCGCTCCTTGCCCTCAATCCGCATCTGGTAGTACGGCTCGATTCGCTGCAGATCTTCGACTGAAGAGAACTTAAACGGCAACAGGGTCGCACCGGACTGCAGCTCTATCGGTTCGCCGTTCAGGGCGTAGTGCACCGCCCCCTCTCCCCGAACCACCGAGCGTTTCGGGCCGTTGAGACTCTCCATCATCTCATACTCAGAGGCGCGTTCAGGGGCGAAGCCGTGGATGATGCGTACACTCTGGATCTCCCCCCCGCTCTGATAGACCAGCTCTCCGCGGTAGTTGAGTTGTTGCAGCGCTTGCGACATCCCCTCCAGCAGGCGAAAACTCTGCTCATCTGCAACCGAGGTAAGTGACCATAAGAGAAGCAGCGCCAACACCACACCACCTCTCGGCCCAGATGCGGGAGGGGAGATAGCGGATTCAGGGAGATGACCACAAAAGTTCATGACACGGTTCAGCATCGATATCTGGTAAGGATAGGGGGTAAAAAAAGGGTTCGCGATGAGGGAGGCTCTACTGACGATGGTGCCCCACCAGGGTTACATAGGGGCTAAACCCCTGACTGCGCAGTCCCGAGGCGAGCGCCGTATGGTTGACCAGGTACGGCCGCATCTGCTGGAGTGATGCTCCAGCCTTTTCTGTCCGATTCTCACCGGAGGCGACGGTGATCGGCACACCACTTCGCTCCACATTTTGCGTCACAAAGAGGGCGATCAACGCCACACCGGCAACCGAAGCGACCATCGCCACCGCCGCCAACTGCCTGCGCCACCCGGATGTAACCGCCACCTTCTCCACTTCACTCTGGGGAAGCGGCTCTTCCGCCACCACAGCGGCAACAGAGTCCGCGAGATCAAGAGAGAACTGTTGTGGTAGATGGTGCTGCAGCTCATCCCGCACCAGATGGTAACGCTGCCACTGCTGCTGCAGCTCATGGTCACGCATCAGTCGCGTCAGTTGGCGATGTTTTTCAAATAGCGTCAGCTCGTCATCCATTAGAGCCGATAGTGACTCCTGATCCATGGTTCTACTCTTCATCTCTCATCTCCTGCACCCTCATCATCAATAGCAAGCGAGAACCGATCACAACCATCCTCCGTAATCGGCTCAATCCCCCCCCTCCATCAGCGGTCGAATCCGGTTATCAATCATCTCCCTCGCCCGAAAGATACGGGATCGCACCGTACCTACCGGAATATCGATCGCCTCTGCGATCTCCTGATAACTCATCCCCTCCACCTCACGCATCGTAATGGTTAACCGTAGATCCTGCGGCATCTCCTCCATGACCTGACCAATCACCTCAGCAACCTGATGTGAATGAATCAGGGTGTCGGGGGTGTCATAGTTGGTGAGCGGCTCCATCCCGTAATCGATGGCATCGGCAACATCGATATCACTCCCGGGAGGACGACAGCCCCGCGCCTTAATCCAGTTTTTGGAGGTGTTGACCGCAATGCGATAGAGCCAGGAGTAGAAGGCACTCTCGCCACGAAAATTACCAATGGCACGATAGGCGCTGATAAAGCTCTCCTGCGCCACATCGTGGATATCACCACTATGACGAATATACTGGGATATCACCCCAAGCACCCGGTTCTGGTATTTTCTAACCAAGAGATCAAAAGCGGCCTTATCTCCCTGCTGCACCTTACGCACCAGAAGCAGATCAACATCTGCATCACTCAATAGGGTCCTCCAAATTCTCTGCTCACCATCGGCTCAGATCCACCATACCTCCCTCCTTCGTCCATTAGGACAAAACCGTCGCTGAGGAGTTCATCCCCCGATGCAGTTGGCGCCACCTCGAACCGGAGTCGTTGTACTCGGTTCAGTTCCAGTGTATTTTGTGTCGGTTTCAGGAACTTCTCCCTACCATAGGAACAGACACCATGATCACCGATATCCTCATCATCGGCTCCGGTGCAGCCGGGCTTACCGCTGCCATCGAGTTGGCCGATTTTGCCAACATCACCCTCCTCTCGAAAGGGGATGCCAACGAGGGTTCAACGCTCTATGCTCAGGGCGGGATCGCTGCGGTCACGAGCGAAGAGGATAGTATCGAATCCCATGTCGCCGATACCCTCAATGCAGGGGCGGGTCTCTGTCATCGCGAGGTGGTGGAGTATACCGTCAGTCGAAGCGCCAGTGCGATGCGCCAACTCATCCTCTCCGGCGTCCCGTTCTGCAATCAGAAGGATAAGCTCGACGAATACGGCATGCCCAGTCTCCACCTAACACGGGAGGGGGGACATAGCCACCGTCGCGTCCTCCACGCAACCGACGCCACCGGACGGGCCGTTGAGACCACGCTACTCGAACAGGCCCAACACCACCCGGCCATCACCATCAAACCGCACCATATGGTGGTCGATCTCATCCTTAGCGGGGAGAGAGGTACCGAAGAGAGACGGGTGGCGGGTGCCTACATCCTCGATACCATCGAAAGTAAAGTGGTGGCGTGTAGTGCCCGTTTTGTGATTCTCGCAACCGGGGGTGCAAGCAAGGTCTATCTCTATACCAGTAACCCCGATATCTCGACCGGAGACGGTATTGCCATGGCGTGGCGTGCCGGTTGTCGGGTCGCCAATATGGAGTTTATCCAGTTTCACCCCACCTGCCTCTATCACCCGGAAGCCAAATCCTTCCTGATCTCCGAGGCGATCAGGGGTGAAGGGGGAATTCTGGTACGCCGAGACGGCAGCCGATTCATGGACGAGCATCACCCCAAAGGGGAGTTGGCACCACGGGATATCGTCGCCCG
>JADFYS010000012.1 GCA_015232955.1 Gammaproteobacteria bacterium | reverse complement strand
AGACCGCGACAATAGGGGTGGGGTTGTATAAAATGGGTGATAACGACAAGAGTTTGATCCATAAAGCAGATGTTGCTCGGCATCAGGCGAAAAACGAGGGCAGAAATCGGGTAGTCGTCCAAGAGTAGTTTAATCTGAATATTTAGATCGCTTGAATCAGTCGACTTATAGAATGATACGACCGTACAACCTTGCCGTTTAGAGAGGATTGAGGTAGTTTTCGGGATATGTGTCGAGTAAAAAGGGGGGAGGTGATGTGAACAGTGAGAATAAGCGAATCTATAGTCGGGTCAATTTTGATGCAGGCTGCCAGGTGGAGTCGATGGGGATTGTCCACGAATGTGAGTTGATCGATATCTCTCTTCGCGGTGCACTTGTCATCGCCAAAGAGGAGCTACCCCTACAACCAGAGCAGCCGTGTCGATTGGCGATTGCACTGGAAGACTCGGATATTGTCCTTACCTTTGAAGCAGAGGTGACGCACAATACAGAGCAGCATGTCGGGTTTCGTTTTATTGCTCAGGATCTCGACTCGTTTACCCATCTTCGGCGGCTGCTGGAGGTCAATATCGGTGACTACGACACACTCCACCGGGAGTTTGTGAGCTGGAGCCGTCAGGATGAAAGTTAACAGCCAGCACGCTGTTGATGAGTTAATTGCCAACATCAAACACCATGATCTGGTAAAGGCCAGACTGGTGCTGGGACACTTTTCCGAGATAGATCCCGCCCAGCAACGGCGCATACTTTTTGAACTGGGGCGGTGTGAGGCGGTATTAGCGGTACCGCTGATGGTGCTGTTACTGGTGAAGTTTGATGATATTGAGCGGCAGTACCCCTCCTTGCGGGAGAATCTGCTGGAGAAGGTTGCTAGCGAACCGAAGGTGATCTACCAGTACCTGAAGTGGGTCGTGCCCGAGCAGTGGTTCTATATCCAGCTTGCGGGTGAGTTGAAACTACAGGGTACGGTCCCCTTTTTGGTTGACCTTCTCACCAGCAGTGGCGATTCAAAGGTCATTAAGGGGGTGTTGACTGCGCTGGGAGAGATTGGCGATCTCTCGGCGGTGGACGCTGTGGGTGAATTCCTCTTTAGTGCTGAGATGGATGTGGCCTATACAGCGGTGGAAAATATCCGTCTTTTTGACTGTTCCAGCACGCGAAAGTATCTCGCTTCAGCCCTGGGGCGGGATGAGACGATGGATCTCGAGATTATCGACACTCTTGCCGCCTGTGCTGATGAGCTCTCAATCTCTGCCCTCAGCAAGGCGATGCAGTCGAGCACGGCGACTGTTCGCAACTACAGTAAAGGCAAACTCACTGCACTGGGTGCATTGGCGGTACCACAGCTGGTGACCAACCTCGGCTCGAGTGATCATGACCTGCAGATTCACTCTCTCAATGTCTTGGAGTTGATCGGTAGTGAAGCGGCACTGATGCCGATACGCAAACTGATCAACAGTCAGCCGGCCAACGCCAATGTCCGCTTTGCTGCATTTGAGGCTCTTGCAGCCCTGCCGATGCGTAAGGGGGATTATGTCTGGTCCAGTGGTTTGACTGACCGGGATAGTAATGTCCGGGTTGCAGCAGCGCGGGCAATTGAGACCAATTTTGATTCGACCCTCGCAGTCGGAGTGCGCAACCTGGTTTCTCGTGGTGGCGAGGAGGCGGAAGGGATCATTCGTGCCATTCTCGACTGTCAGGCGCGTGCCATATTTCTTGATCTGATGCAGCAAGGGATTGCGATGGCGTTGATAGAGGACTATCTTATTCGGGTCGCCCACCATGAAGTGCGTGACTATTTCCTGCAGGTGCTGCTAGAGGGTGGGTTCGAGACCTTGGCAGAGAAGATCCTCCTCAGTGAAGCAGAGGATGGTAAGGAAGAGAAGCCGATAGTGTGCGCGGTGGATGATTCGAAGATGATTCTCAAGATCTACCGCAGCGTGCTCAATGAGTTGGGGTATGAGCCGATGCTGTTTCACAATCCAGAGGAGGCGTTGGTCTGGATGAGTGAACACCGACCGCAACTGCTCTGTACCGATCTCAATATGCCGGAGATGACCGGGATTGAGCTGGCGCGGGCGGTCAGGGAACACCACACCTCATCCCAGATGCCGATCATTATGGTGACGACCCAGGATGACAAATCTGATAATAGTGAAGCAGAGGCGGCAGGGGTGGATCTGATAATCAGTAAACCGTTTAACAGCAAAAAACTGGGCGAAGCCTTTGCTACCGTCGGCTTCTAACCGCAATAGACTCGTGAGGAAGAGAGATGTCTGATTTTGATGAAGATGATGAAACGCTGCAACTCTACATAGAAGAGTCAAGAGAGCACCTGGAGAGTATTGAGTCCGATCTGCTGGAGATTGAACAGCAGGGGGAGAATATTGATGAGGAGCTGGTGAATAAGGTGTTTCGGGCGGCGCACTCCATCAAGGGGGGCGCCGGATTTCTCGGTCTGGATAGCATCAAGGATCTGGGCCATAAGGTGGAGAATGTTCTCGATAAGATTCGTCAGTTTGAACTGGTGCCGACACCGGATGTAGTGAGTGTGGTTCTCGAGGCGTTTGACTATCTGCGAGAGATGATCGACAACGCTGTTGAGAGCAATGGCTACGATATCTCAGACCATGTAACGAGGTTGAACGCTCAGCTCGAGGGAAAAGGGGGTAGCGCTGTCACAGCCCCCGCCTCGGCACCAGATCCCGCGCCGACTACCGCCCCTGATAAGCAGGGGAGCGGAGAGCCCTTTGAACTTAGCCGTTATGATCTGGTTTCTGCCCGTAAGGGGGGAAAAGAGATCTACATCATCCGTTACGACGGAGTGATTCAAGATCCAGCGGGGCAGGAGATGGCGGTTGAGACCCTGCGCACCTCCCTTGAGGGGAGTGGTGATATTCTCGATATGAAAGTGGCGGAGAGTGCAGAGAGCGACGGTAGTTATCCGATCTGGTTTCTTCTCGCCTCGATTATTGAGCATGAACTGGTGGCGATGGTCCTGGGGATTGATGAAGAGAGTTTTCAGTGGATTGAGGCGGGAGATCACTCTCAGAGTGACGGCCAATCGGCAGGAGATAGCACAGAAGAAGATGATGATGATGACAATGGCTTGGCTGAGGCGATCGCCGCTGCATCGGGAACGGTAGATGAGCCTCAGCCGGCGGCTCCGGTCGAGAAGGTGGTCACCGCGAACCGCGGGAGTGATGTCGCGGAGCAGCGTGTCACTAAAGCGGAACCGCCACCCCCTGAACCCGCACCCGCACCCCCACCAGCTGCGCCGACTGCAGCGCAAGAGAGTAGAGCCGCACCAGAAAAAGCGAAACCCGTACCGAAGAGAGAGGATAAATCCTCCGTTTCGGCCGCTTCCGACTCACTTCGGGTTCATGTCAGTGTTCTGGATCAGTTGATGAACCGCGCCGGAGAGCTGGTTCTTGCTCGTAATCAGCTCCTACAGGCCCTGGATGTCGATGACCGTCAGGGGTTGAACAACGCTGGACAGCGGATCGATATGGTCACCTCTGAACTGCAGGAGGCGATTATGCTCACCCGAATGCAGCCGGTTGGCAATATCTTCAACAAATTTCCGCGTGTGGTGCGGGAGTTGGCGCGAAAACTGGGCAAAGAGATCGAACTTGTGCTCGAAGGGAAGGATGTCGAACTCGACAAGACGATCATCGAAGGGTTGGGTGACCCCCTGACCCATCTTGTGCGCAACTCCTGCGACCATGGGGTTGAGTTACCGGATAAACGGCTTGAAAAGGGAAAACCGGCCAATGGATCCATCACCTTGCGCGCCTTTCACGAATCGGGGCAGGTGATCATTGAGATTGAAGATGATGGCAAGGGGCTTGACGGTGATGTTCTGGTGGCTAAGGCGGTTGAAAAGGGGCTGGTGACCGAAGGTCAGGTGGAGAGTATGTCCACCGATGAGAAAAATGCCCTCATTCTTCTTCCGGGGTTCTCTACCGCAGAGAAGTTGACCGATGTCTCTGGCCGTGGCGTCGGTATGGATGTGGTGAAAACCAATCTTGACAAGCTGGGGGGGGAGGTCGAGCTACTCTCTAAGATCGGGCAGGGGACAACGGTGAGGATTAAGTTGCCGTTAACCCTGGCGATTATCCCCAGTCTGTTGATCGAAGGGTGTGGGGAGCGTTTTGCCATACCTCAGATCAATGTTGGCGAGATTATCCGAATTCCCGCTGCAGAGGTGAGAAAGCAGATTGACAAGGTGGGGGGTGCCGATGTCTTGACCCTGCGCGGGGAGTTGATCCCTCTCCTTCAGCTCAATAATGTCCTCGGCATTGAACAGAGCTTCTACAACAGTCGAACCGGCCGCTTCGAACGGGATCGACGCAAAGGGTTGGCCGATGAGCGGCTGCAGGCGCTCTATGATCAGGGCAGCGCTTCTGATGATGATGATGATGTTGCTGACGAGCGTCGGATAGAGGCGGAGAGCGATATTCAGATCATTATCCTCCATGCCGGTCAGTTCCGTTATGGGATGGTGGTGGATAAGGTGCAGGATACGGTGGAGATCGTGGTGAAGCCGATGGGGCGCAATCTTCGTGATTTCAAAATCTATGCCGGGGCAACGATCATGGGCGATGGTCAGGTCGCACTAATTCTCGATGTTGCCGGTCTTGCCAACGAGGCGGAGCTGGGCAGCCTGAGTGAGTCCGATAAAAGTGCACTTCTGGCCCGAAAAACCGAAACCGACTCCCAGGATGCGACCCATCACTCCCTTCTCCTCTTCCGTAACGCCCCGGATGAACACTGCTGTGTGCCGCTGCCTCTGGTCGAACGGATTGAAGAGGTGGCCGCCACCGATATCGAGATTCGTGGTGGGAAAAAGGTGATTCAGTATCGCGGGGGTAGTCTTCCGGTCTATGCCCTTGAAGAGGTAGCCAATGTTGAGATGCTCGAAGAGTCGGAAGAGCTGGCGGTGATCCTGTTTAAGGTACATGGTCATGAGTTCGGTCTGCTTGCGGCGCAGCCACTGGAGATAATACAGCTGAAGATGGAGCTGGATGAGTCGACCCTGAAGCAGCCGGGAATTAGTGGTTCCAGCATTATTCGCGATGAGACGACGCTAATGCTGGATGTCTTCGATTTTGCAATGCACCTCAATCCCGACTGGTTCCAGAATACGGTCAAGGCGGTAAAGGCGTTTAGCGATGATGGCAACATTGCGTCGGAGGCAACAGCGAAACCCTATATCCTGTTGGCGGAGGACTCCCGTTTTTTCCGGGATCAGGTGCGTCACTTTATCGAAGAGCACGGCTACCAGGTGGTCGAGGCGGAAGATGGCGCCCAAGCGTGGGAGTACATCGACAAAAACCCGAAAATGGCGGCGCTGGTGGTGACCGATATTGAGATGCCCAATATGAACGGGCTGCAACTGACGCAGAAGATTCGCCAGGACAGCCGCTTTGATGGATTACAGATTATCGCCCTCACCTCACTTGCCAGCGATGCCGATGTCAAGCGTGGTCTCGATGTCGGGATCGATGATTATCAGTTAAAGCTGGATAAAGAGTCGCTGATTCGGAGTATCACTCAGAACTTCAGGGCACCGGTATAACCTTAACCCAAGTCAGGAAACGCTATGGCAGAGCAGGAAAAAAAGAGCAAACCGGAGGATCAGATCCAGATCTCAACCTTCTATCTGGGAGACACCTTGTGTGGAATTGATATCACTCTGGTTCAGGAGATTAACGACAACACCAACTTCACCGGGGTTCCGCTCTCTGCAGATTATATCCGTGGGATTATGAATCTGCGCGGGCAGATTGTAACTGTGATCGATCAGAGCAAAAAGATCGGCTTTGAACCGACGGTCCTTACCCCCAAAAGTCGGGTCATTATTGTCAACGCCTTTAATGAGAATACCGGACTGCTGGTGGATCAGATCGCCGATGTGATTGTGGTGGATCGCAAACGAATTAAATCTTCGCCCTCCAATATTAACGGTATTCAAGGGGAGTTCATTAAAGGGGTGGTGCAGACCGATAATAATGAACTGGTAGCGCTGCTGGACATCAATGTTATCCTGAAAGAGGTCTGACTTTGGCCATTCGTGCGCTGGTGATCGATGACACCATCCTCTATCGCACCGTCATTGGGGCGATACTGAAGGGGATCCCCGAGATTGAGTTGGTGGGAAGTGCGGCCAATGGTGAGCTAGGTTTGGCGAAGATTCGTCAACTTCAGCCTGAACTCGTCACCCTCGATGTCGATATGCCGGTTCTTGATGGGATCTCGACCTTAAAAAAGATGAAAGAAGAGGGGTTATCTTCTACGGTCATCATGGTGAGCGCCAAAACTCAGTCTGGCAGTCAGGCGACTATTCAAGCGCTTGAGTTGGGGGCCTTTGACTTCATTACCAAACCAGAAGGGAGCAGTGCCGACGACAGCCGTGCCGAGCTGCGCCGACAGCTGCGGGAAGTGTTGAACAAGTATCAACAGAGTCCACTATCCCTCAGGCGAGAGAGAGGTGCTGTGGTCGCGCCGCAACGCACGCCTCCCCCTTCGCCCTCCTCAGCTGTCGGCAGACTACGCGAAAGAGGGATTGTCACCTCTACACCGGCGGCTACCACGGCAGCACCGCTTCGCCCTAAAGCCCGTTTATCACACAGTAGGTCGGCGCTCATTGCCATCGGGATCTCAACCGGTGGACCGAATGCCCTAGGTCAGATGTTGCCGAGACTGCCCCAGAATCTCTCTGTCCCGGTCATTGTGGTACAGCATATGCCCCCGATCTTTACCCGAACTTTGGCCGAGAGCCTGGATCGCAAGTGTTCACTACGGGTGAAAGAGGCGGAGCATGGAGAGATCCTCTCCCGCGGGACCATCTACATCGCTCCTGGAGGTAGACAGTTGGCACTGGACTCCCAGCGTCAGCTGGTGGTTACGGATGATCCCCCTGAAAATAACTGCAAACCGGCGGTCGATTATCTCTTTCGTAGTGTCGCACGCGAATACGGCGCTTCAGCCACATGCGTCATTATGACCGGAATGGGAAGTGATGGTCGCCTGGGTGTCGAGACAGTTCGGGCAGCAGGCGGGTGGATCATCGCCCAGGATAGGGACTCATCCACCGTTTACGGGATGCCGAAAGTGGTGGTTGAAGCGGGGTTGGCCGATGAGGTTGCCTCCCTGGATGAGATGGCGGCTGCGATTGTGCGCACGGTTTCTGGCTAGCAGAGAATAGGGGCGGAGGGTATGGCGGCGATAACAGAGCAGGAGATTGCACTTCTCTCAAAATATATCTTCTCGATCTCAGGGATACATCTTGAACCGGGTAAGGGCTATCTACTGGAGACTCGGCTCAGACCCCTGTTGCGTGAGTATCAGTGTGACAGCTTTCAGGAGCTACACCGCAAGGCGGTGAGTCATGACAGTAGTGGCTCCCTCTCCAATGCGATTCTTGAGGCGATGACCACCAATGAGACCTTCTTCTTTCGAGACACAATCCCCTTTGATCTCCTGCGCAACAAGATCGTTCCTGAGCTGATCGATAGTCGAAGAGGCAGTGGGGGAGAGAAGGTCTCCCTCCGAATCTGGAGTGCCGCCTGCTCCACAGGACAGGAAGCGTACAGTATCGCCATCACCCTGCGTGAAATGTTGTCACCCATCGATCGCTACGATATTCATATTCTCGGCACGGACATCTCAGATCAGGTCATCGCCCAGGCGAGTTATGGCAAATACAACAAATTTGAGGTAGAGAGGGGGTTGTCGCCGCAGCTGCGTCAGAAATATTTTACCTCCAGTGGCAGCGAGTGGCGGATCAAAGATGAGATTCGGACCATGGTTCAGTTTAAGAAGATGAATCTCATGCAGCCCTTCAATGGGCTGGGAGGCAAGTTTGAGATCATATTCTGTCGAAATGTGGCGATCTACTTTAACCATGGAGATAAGATCAAACTGTTCAACAAGATCGCCAACACCCTTCATCCTCAGGGATCGCTTATCGTGGGTGGCTCTGAGACCCTGAGCAGTATCGCTCCGGACTTTGAGGTGCAGCGTTACCTTAAGGGGGTATATTATCAGCTGAGGGGGAGGGAAACGGAGGTGAAGGTCGCCCCCCCCTTGCAACCACGGAGAGAGATCCCGGTGCCAGGAGCGACTCAACCCTTGCCGCCGCGTCAGCAGCCAAAAGAGGCGATACCCGCGCAGCGTACCAAGCCACCGCAGATGAGGGAAGGGGGGTTGCTCGCCCGGGTAGAGCAGGAGGCGGTGAAGAGAGAGACGGTAATGGTGGAGAGTGTGAAACCTCAGCACCCTCCCCGTCGGACACTGCTCTCTGCGATCGAGGAGCGAGAGAGAGAGCGTGAACAGTCGCCAAAAGCGGCAACTCCGGTAGAGTTACCGCAGGAGCAGATGGAGGTAAAACGGCGTTCACTGCGAGAACGGCTGGATGAGGAGAGAGCCAAACCTGCGGCAGGTAGTCTCCTCTCCTCTTTTGGTACAAAAGGGGGGGAAGGGGGAAAACCTCTACGCTTCGGACGAAGTCGTGAAGAGGAGACAGAGAAGAGGGGTCGAGGTTCTCTGCTGGCAAAGATCGCGGTGAAGCAGAAAAAAGAGGAGTAGATTACGCCCTGATCCCAAGATTGCTGAAAACGCTGGCCCTGGAAAGCCAATAAGTGCGGTGATGAACTCTGAATAGAATGACTATTGATGCGGCTTCATGCCGTGAATAGCCACACTTCTCGACTCCCTGAAAGCCACTGTTTCCAAGTATCTTGGGTATATATTGCAACAAGAGATGATTGGGATCAGGAGAAGATCTTCTGTACCTTTCCTGTCAAGGTATCGGGGGTGAACGGTTTGACGATAAAGTTGCTTACCCCGGCTTTCACCACCTTGAGCACATTGGACGACTCTGCTTCGGCAGTGACCATGAGAAATGGTGTCTCTTTCAGGTTATCGGTAGCGCGTACTTTGGTCAAAAGCTCCAGACCATCCATCTTAGGCATATTCCAGTCACTGACAATAAACCCGAAGGGCTTACCATCGTCAGCCGCCTGAGTGAGTAGCGACCACGCTTTGGCCCCATCTTCCGCTTCGACGATATTCTTAAAGCCCATCGCTTTAAGATTTTTCGAAACGATCTTACGCATGGTCATCATATCGTCCACGACGATAACTTTAATCGAAAAATCTATTGCCATTATTCGTTCCCTCTATAACAGTTGGTCTGTTGGTCTGTTGGTCTGTTGGTCTGTTGGTCTGTTGGTCTGTTGGTCTGTCATAGTGTTGCTGTGGATGTGCTCCCCATCTCCTTATTGTCGGTCTACGACTATTTTTCTGAAGGCTCTTCGTAATTGAGTTCGAGATTAAAATTTCCGAGATCACTGCTAAAGGGGACGAGAATGGTGGTTGCGCTTGCCTGAGCACTAATATCGATGTTATTTCCCGAGACTGAGGTCGGGATCGACATATCGACCGAGAACCCCACCTGAGCGAGGGTCGCTTTGGCACCCCCCATCGTGATGTTACAGATCTCCATACCGACATCGGCGATCTCGTCGTTAATCTCGGTGTACTCCTCCTGCATCATCGCCCCAGCGGTATTGAGGTAGGTCTGCAAGGGCCATGAGAGCACCAGGTTTCCACGAAAGTCGTGCTTTTCATCCTGAGCGGTGAATGTACCACTAATGCCCATAATGGTGAGGTAGTCGTGACTAAATCCGATATCCTCCCTCTTGTAGAGCGCCTTACCCTGATGAATCTCTGTCGCCATCATTGTGCTGTAGATCTCTTTAACCGAGTCGACAAATGGCTTGGTAAAGGCAAGATAGCGCTGGTTAAAGGTCTCTGTTTTCATGCCGGTCTCTGGTCAAGTTGAGAAACGAGTATGCCAAAATTTTATGGAATTCACAAGGTTTCTCAACATTTATCACCATTTTTCCGAATTTTTCACGAGATGCTTTTGACCGGATTTTAGATTTATGGTTCGAAGCCGGCGCGTTTGAGGTACTCTTGAGCTTTTGCTTCATCTTTTTGGATGCCATTGCCATCCTGATAGATCATGCCCAGAGTGACCAGGGATCCTTGTAGCCCCTGATCTGCGGCTTTTTCAAACCAGTAAATCGCTTTTTCGATATCTTTGTCAGTACACTCTCCTTCCATGTACATAAAGCCGACACCGTGTTGCGCCATTGGGTGACCCTGATGGGCCGCTTTCTCCATCAACTCATACGCTTTTGCGGTATGCGTGGCTCCGAGGAGGCCATTCTGCTGCATGATTGCGCAGCGATATTGGGCATCGGGCTCTCCTTTTTCGGCGAGGGGGGAGAGGAGTTGCATTGCGTTGGCGAAGTGTTTTGATTCAAAGGCTGCGATACCGCTATTGAGGTTCATCTGATCTTCGGGGGAGAGTTGGGTCATGAGCTGCTATCCTTATGGGGGGCGAGTGGGATCTATTGTGGTAAGTTTGTCGATTTCAACTTCTTGAGTAGCCGCTGATGGAAATGGAGCAGACGCTTTTCAAGCTCTTTCGGCAAGCCACTATTGGCGATCGTGGTGTCGGCAGCCGCGACTCTCTGTTGTCGGCTCCATTGACTATCGAGGATCGCCTCGATCTCTTGCCGACTCCTTTGATCACGGCTCTCTGCGCGTTTAATCTGTTCTTCCCTAGGAAGATCAATGACCAGGATGTGATCAACTTCGCTCTGCCACCGGGCCTCAAATAGGAGTGGGGCGGCAATAATGGCGTAGGGAGTGGTGATGGTTGCGGACCACTCCCTAATTTTCTGCAGAATGAGGGGGTGGAGTATCTTTTCGACGGCAACTCTATCCGTTGTTGACGAGAATACTCTTTTTGCCAAATACGGACGGTTAAGCGAACCCTGCGGCTGGAGAATAGCGTCGCCAAAATAGTCGAGCAACTGCTGTAATCCTGAAGAACCGGGGAGTACTACCTCGCGTGAGAGTTCGTCGGCATCGACAGTCGGAACCCCTAGCCGTTGCAGATAACGACACGCCGTTGTTTTACCACAGGCCAATCCTCCGGTAAGGCCCACTCTGTAGGGTGGGGCGCTTTCAGCCGCTTCCGGTTGCCCAGTCAAGGTAGTAGTGGTTCATGGTCTCTCCCCACAGCATGGTGAGCCAACCGGCAATGGCGAGGTAGGGGCCGAAGGGGATAGGGATCTGCCGTTCATGGTTCTTAAACAGGATGAGCAGCGTTCCGATAATCGCCCCGGCCCCTGCGGAGATGATGATAATGAGGGGGAGCGATTGCCAACCAAACCAGGCGCCGAGCATCGCCAGGAGCTTGAAGTCACCATAACCCATCCCCTCTTTTCCGGTGAGTAGTTTGAAAGCCTGGTAGACGCTCCAGAAGATGAGGTATCCCATAACCGCACCGACAATCCCAGAGACGGGATCGGTAAAGGTGTGAGAGATGGTCAGGAGTAGACCGAGCCAGAGGAGAGGGAGGGTGATATCATCTGGAAGCAGCTGGGTGTCAAAGTCAATAAAGGTGAGGGCGATGAGTCCCCATGTGAGCAGGGTCGCGGCCATAGTGGTGAGAGAGATCCCAAAATGGGAGACAACAACCACAGTGAGAAGGGCCGTTAGCAGCTCTACCAAAGGGTAGCGCCATGAAATCTTCACCTTGCAGGCGCTGCATTTTCCCCGCTGGAAGAGAAAGCTGACGATCGGGATATTTTGGTACGGCTTTATCGGGGCTTTGCAGTGGGGGCAGTGCGATGGTGGGGAGTAGAGGCTAAATCCCAACGGTTGCGCTTCGCCACTTTCGGTGGGTGTGGTCGGTTCTGCTGCGTCGTGAAGTAGCTGGCGGCACTCCTCTTTCCAACCATTTTCCATCATAATCGGGAGACGATGGATGACTACATTGAGGAAACTGCCGACGATTAGACCAATAAGACCTGCTGCGCTAAGGAGGAGTAGGGGATCGATTCTGCTGAGGGTGGTGAATAGATCCATGTTTGGGATTAAACCACCTCTCCCATTTTGAAGATGGGGAGGTACATCGCCAAGATGATGGTCCCGACAATGCTCCCGAGAACGACCATAATCACCGGCTCCATCAGGCTGCTGAGGGTATCTACCAGATTGTCGACCTCCTCCTCATAAAAGTCGGCCACTTTAGCCAGCATACTATCGAGTGACCCCGCCTCTTCACCAATTGAGGCCATCTGAATCACCATGTTTGGAAAAATATTGGCCTCTTGCATTGTCAGGGTGAGAGAGGTACCGGTGGCGACCTGATCCTTCATGACAAGAATCGCCTGCTTATAGTAGACATTTCCGACTGCTCCGGAGACGGAATCGAGCGCCTCTACCAAAGGCACACCGGCAGCGAACATGGTCGAAAGGGTACGGGCAAAGCGGGCGAAGGCCGATTTTTGGGTGATTTCACCAAAAACAGGGATGTTGAGCGAGTATTTCTCCACCTGAAAGCGAAAGGATGGCGAAGTTGCCATCAGTTTTTTAAAGGTAAAGACTGCTGCCGCAATTCCGCCAAAGACGATATACCAGTAGGTCTGTAGTGCCTCTGAGGCGTGGATCACCATCATCGTCAGTCCCGGGAGTTCAGCGCCAAAATCTTCAAAGATCTTCTGGAAAGAGGGGATCACAAAGATGAGAAGTCCTGCGGTAATGAGTAGGGCGATGGAGATAATGGCGATGGGGTAGGTCATCGCCTTTTTGACCTTGGCTTTAATACTCTCGGTCTTCTCTTTGTACTCGGCGATCTTCGCCAGCATCCCCTCGAGAATACCCCCCTGCTCCCCTGCTTCAATCAGGTTGCACATCAGTTCATCAAAAACTTTGGGGTGTTTACGAAAGGCGTCGGCCATAGTGCCTCCACCCTCAACATCGGTCTTGATGGCGAGCACCAGCTCGGCCATCGTTGGGTTTTCCAGCCCCTTACCGACAATTTCAAACGACTGCACCAGAGGAACTCCGGAGGACATCATGGTGGCGAGCTGTCTGGAGAAGATGGTGATATCCTTAGGGGTGATCTTCTTCTTTTTAGGACCGGTTCCAAAGAGGGGTTTGGGTTTCTTTTTGACCTTAAGCGGATTGATTCCCCGCTTTCGGAGTTCCATCTTGGCCTTGGAGACTGAACCTGAAGCGATCTCGCCACTGACCCGTTTCCCCTTGCTATCCATCCCCTCATAGATAAATTTTTCACCACTAGCCGCTACATATTTTTTATCTGCCACGATCTGTTCTCTCCAGGTTCAGAATCAGTTTTATTCCATGGTTACTCGGTTGGCCTCGGTCAGGCTGGTCAATCCAGCTTTGACCTTTTTTAGGGCAGACTGGCGCAGATCGGGGATGCCCTCTTTTTTCGCCTGAACCGCGAGGTCAATTGCGTTCTTCTCCATCATAATCATCTTCCCCATCTCTTCAGAGATCGGCATCACCTGATAGATCCCCAGCCGTCCTTTATAACCTTCATTACACTGATCGCACCCTACCGCTTTATAGAGTTTCAGCCCCGGGATCTCCTCCTTGCTAAAGCCGTTATCCAACAGCACCTTTTCCGGGAGATCCTCAACCGTTTTACACACTTTACACAGTCTACGCGCCAGGCGCTGTGCAATAATCAGATTCACTGCAGATGCAATGTTAAATGGGGCGACGCCAATATTGAGAAGTCTTGATAGTGTCTGCGGGGCATCGTTGGTGTGAAGGGTGGACATCACCATGTGTCCGGTCTGTGCCGCTTTTATCGCAATCTCAGCAGTGGTGATATCGCGGATCTCACCCACCATGATGACATCGGGATCCTGACGGAGGAACGCCTTGAGCGCGGCAGAGAAGGTGAGACCGACCTTATCATTGACATTGACCTGATTGATCCCCTCAAGGTTAATCTCCACCGGATCCTCGGCAGTTGATATATTGCGATCTTCGGTGTTGAGAATATTGAGACCGGTGTAGAGAGAGACCGTTTTACCACTACCTGTCGGCCCGGTCACCAGAATCATTCCGTAAGGCTTTGCCAGATTATCGAGATAGAGCTGCTTCTGCTCCGGCTCGTAGCCCAACATATCGATACCTAGTTTTGCGCTCTCAGAGTCGAGGATACGGAGAACGATCTTTTCGCCAAAAAGGGTCGGGCAGGTGTTGACACGAAAATCGATCGATTTCTTTTTCGAGAGGGTGAGCTTGATCCGACCGTCCTGAGGGACCCGTTTTTCTGAGATATCGAGCCTCGACATGACCTTAAAACGGGCTGAAATCTTGCCGGCAAGGGATATCGGTGGCGATGAGACCTCTTTGAGAACACCATCAAGCCGATAGCGGACACGATACCGTTTCTCATAGGGTTCAAAATGGAGATCCGATACCCCCGCTTTGATGGCATCAAGGAGCATTTTGTTAATGTAGCGCACTACCGGGGCGTCATCAATGCCGGAGTCATCCTCTTTATCGGGTGTCTCGTCACCGCCAGTGACATCGAGATCCTCGAGGGACTCATCGCCCGCGAGATCGCCCATGGAGGTATCCAGCGCTTCCGCCACCTTCTCCAGCAGTTTCTGCAGTTTATCCTCTTCGACGATGACCGCTTCAACCGTCAGTCCGACATGGAATTTAATGGCGTCAATGCCGACGAGGTTGGTGGGATCAGAGACCGCGACAAAGAGACGGGAGCCTCGTTTGTAGATGGGGAGAATATGGTGTTTGTTGAGGAGTTTGTGGTCGACCAACTTGACCACATCGAGATCGAGTTCGAGCGTGGAAAGGTCAAGCAGGGGGAGGCCAAACTCGGTAGATGCAACCTCTGCCAGCGCCGAAGGTTCTATCTTTTTGCTTTTAATCAGGTGGGTGACAAAATGGGTACTCTCCTTTTCGGCATCCGCCAGAATCTTTTCAGCATCTTCCTTTTCGAGAAGTCCGTCATTGACCAGTTTTCTCGCCAGTCCACTTGTAGCCATCTTGCGTTTAACCTCGGATTAATGTTTTATCATGATATTATCACTATTTGGCGTGAGGTGTGAGTGAAAAAGGGGGGTTCGCTTCTCTCTTTGTCATCTTTGGGGTGAGCGACTATCTTTCTCATACCATCACAGCAAGTCGATGTTCATGCAATTATAACTCAGCGGATATGGAGGAGAAAAATGGGGGTTACAGTCAGATTTTTTGCTGCCCTAAAAGAGCAGATGGGATGTGAGGGGGCGACGGTCGAGATAGGGGAGTTTGCGACAGTGGCCGATATCTGGCTCAGTGCCTCGGGGGGCAAGGCGATGCCCTCTAATCTTCTGATGGCGCTGAATATGGAGTACTGTAGCGCAAATGAGACAGTGAGTGAGGGCGATGAAGTGGCCTTTTTTCCTCCGGTGACCGGAGGGTAGCGGCGGCAGTGGCTACTGTTTTGGCAGCTCTTTAATCTCAAACTGTAGCGTCTCCAGATCGCCTACGATGTAGGTCGCCTTGGGACCGATACCGGCCACTGTTCCCGGATTCAGGAGAAGACAGCTGCGATCGTTGACCGTTGTGATTGTGCTGATTTTAGAGCGGTGATCGTGACCACAGCAGACAATATCCCAGTTACCGGTGAGCGCCATCGCCTCTGCGTAGTGGGGGTAGTGGACGATGAAGATCCGTTTTTCACCCAGCTCAATTCCCGCATCCTGCCCGTGATAGTGAATTACACTCTCCGGCTCTTGTGCCAGCATAAACATGGCGTAGGTGTCGCCGCGGTTATTGCCATGAATTACATGGACCGGCAAGCCGATACTCTGTAACGGGCGTAAAGCGGTGGGTGAGACCACATCTCCACAGTGGAGTACCGCTTCTGCCCCCCACTCCCGAGCCTCTGTTACCGCTTGTAACATCATGGGACGATTGTCGTGACTATCCGAGATAATGCAGATTTTCATCAACTTCCTACCAAAGATTCCTCAAAACGCTGGATCCAACGCTCTTGGGTATAATTGCACTTGCCCTCTCCCACCGGGAGAGGGGTTGAACCTAAAATCCGCAGTTGACCGCTACACATTTCCATAAACCTAATGATTATGCGATGAAATTCACAATATATCAGCTT
>JADFYS010000129.1 GCA_015232955.1 Gammaproteobacteria bacterium | reverse complement strand
ATCTGGCATGATCATTAGCGTGAAATACATTTCATAATCGAGGGTGACGCCGCACCATTCATGCAAGTTAGGATAATTCACCACAAAGGCCATTTTTTCTCAATTAGCTCCAGACAGCAATCCACCACTTCGGGATCAAACCACGACCCGCGATATTTGGCGATCTCCTCTTTGGCAAACGCTATCCCCAGCGTTGGACGGTAGGGGCGATGGGAGTCGATCGCCTCTACTACATCGGCCACTGCCAGGATACGGGCTTCGAGCGGGAGATCCTCTCCGCCAACCCCTTGGGGGTAGCCGCTACCATCGAGTCGCTCATGGTGCATATGGACCATGGAGGCGATAGGCCACGGAAAATCGATATTTTTGATGATGTCATAACCGACCGTAGGATGGCTTTTGATAATCTCAAACTCTGCCCTAGAGAGGCGCCCCGGACGGTTGAGGATCTCTGCCGGAACATAGATCTTGCCGATATCGTGAATAGTCGCCCCAAGGTGGATCCCCATTATCCGATGCTCATCCAGCCCCAGCGCCCCGGCAATCGCCACCGCCAGCCGCGACACCCGCTGCTGATGGCCCGCGGTATAGGGATCGCGAACCTCCACCGCACTGGCGATCGCCTGCACCGTCTTGTGGGTGCTGCTCTCCAGTTTGAGCAGAATCTCATGTTCTGCAGACTCGGCCTTCTGCCGCGCCCCTTCACTGCGCAGGGTGATAATACCGTAGGCGAGGTCATCGGCCAGCTGCTGTAACAGCTCCACCTCCTCCTTGGTAAAGGCATTGGATTCAACCGCAGCGATGGTCAGCGCACCCAGCACACCCCCATTCAGAATAAGGGGAAAGGAGATGGTAGAGTGGTAGTGGTAACGACGAGCCAACTGCCGACAGATACGGCACCGCACCTCTTGACTATTGTGGGTGAGTTGCAGCTTGCCGGTACGAATCACCACGGCCGCAATATTCTCCTCCTCTTCACCCTCTCTCTCCCCCCAGGTGGAGCGGATCCCCTCCACATCCTCTGCAGTCAGCACCCCGGCACTCCCGGCAATACGAATCCTCTCTGCACCCTCTGTCACCAGACCCACCCATGCCAGGGGATAGGCCTCTTCTCTGGCGATCAATTCACACAGCTGCTGCAACAGCTCGCTCTCCTCTTGGGTGTGCACCAGCAGCTGATTGCCGGCACTTAGCACCCGTCGTGCACGAATCTCGTGCTGTAGCTGCTCCTGCATCCGCAGACGACCACTAATATCGCGAACACTCGCTTGAACCATCTCCCGCCCCATGAGGGTGATACGACAGAGGTGAACCTCCACCGGCAGGGTTGAGCTGTCGGGTCGAAGCAGGGTCCAGTTGATGAGACGACTCTCGCTCCCGAGAGAGTTCTGCAACGCTCCCAGCGCCAGCGCCGAATCGACGCCATCGGTCTGTCTTGGTGGTGAAAACTGCAGTGGATTACGGCCGATAAGATCCTGCTCTTCAGCCACCCCGAAAAGCGGAAGCGCAGCCCGGTTACAGTCGCGGATGGTCAGAGAGATATCGAGGAGGATGATGGCGTCGGCTGAGGCCTCAAACAGGGTGCGGAAGGTCTCCTCCCGTTCACTCAATACCGCTTCCGCCTCTTTGCGCCGGGTGATATCGTGAATAATGCAGAGACTGGCGTAGACACGGTGGTCACTGTCACTGACCGGATAGCAGAGAATAGCTGCGGGGAAGGTGGTACCGTCACGACGCAGCATCACCAGCTCTCCGCTCCAACCGGGGCTACCGTTCCGAATCTCTTGGCTAATCCTGCGAAACAGGGATCGATTTTGCGGCTGATGGAGCTGCTCCTCTCCACAGCCGATCGCCTCTTGACGGCTGAAGAGGAATAGCTTCTCGGCTCCGGGGTTAAACTCGGAGATAATCGCCTCCTCTCCCCGAAAGTCTGCCAGGATAAAACCGGTGTCCGAGGGGGCGTCAAACACTGCCCGCAGTCGCGCCTCTTGAAGGGCGATCTGCGCTTCAGCCCGACGCTGACGGGTGAGATCCTCCAGCACATGGAGTGAATACTGATACCTCCCCGCACCATCCTCAACCGTAAAGCCACGGGAGCGGTAGACCAACCCCGTTTCGCTGACAATCTCCTCGACCATCTCCTCTCCCGGATGTTCCTGGGCGAGTGAGCAGGAGTGGAGCGGACCCTCGCGCCGCGGAAAGAGTTGCCAGTAGGGCTGACCGACAATGGCAGCTAGCGATGCCCCACACAGTTCGCTGTAGGCGCGGTTGGCGCGAATGATCTCTCCCCGCTGATTATGAAGAAAGATGGGATCGGCCAGACTATCGAAGGCGTCCCGCCATTGGCGGTGGCCCAGCTCCACCTGATGCAGACTCTGCTCCAGCTTGAGGTGATTCTGGTTGAGCTTTTGCATCAGGTGCTCCACCTGATGGCGGCGGCGTGACTCAAGGTAGTACCCCCCCGCCAGCAGCAGGGTGAGGAGAATTCCGGCGATAGCGATCCCCCACGGATAGTAAGACTGAGTAAAGAGAGGCGATTCGTTCGGGGCAATCAGGGTGACCTGCCAGCTACGCCCTGAGACCGTAATCGCATGCTGATAGCGTACGCCATTCGTGTCAGGCGCCATCTCTCCCCGGTAGAGAAGCGATGAGGCGTTCGCTTCAGTGACATCCTCAATCACCACCCCCTCTTCTGGCTCAATGTTAAGATAGCGGATCAGATCCACCATGCGGTAAACACCCATCACAAAGCCGATAATATCCTGTTCGACATCGTAGACGGGATAGAAAACCAGCACCCCGATATCGGGCGCCTGGGAACCCATTAGCGGGGTAGGGGCGGTGGCCAACACCTCTCCGCTCACCCGCGACGCCTCCAGTGTACGCTGAAATTCGGGATGAGACGCCAGATCAAAGCCCACTGCGGCGGTCATCACCCCCGATGGCTCCGAATACAAGATCGGAAAATACTCGGCGCGATCCGGGACAGGGACCATCTCGCCCATCCCGTTCTGCTCTGTGATGCGATATTGGGTATAACCATCTGCGGCAGCGCGCATCTCAAACGCCGGCCGTTGCGCTGTAACCACCCGCGGCACCCAGCCTATGGCAAACAGCTCTTGGTGGGCATGAAGTATCGGCTGGGTGATGATAGTAAACATCCTGCGATTCGGCTCCGCTTCGCCACCCAGAAGGGCAGCCGTGACCGCCAGAATCTCCCGGTTTCGGGTCAGTGCATACTCTAGCGTGCCGAGGTGGAGCCGGGCGTGGCTCTCCCACGCCATTTGCTGAAAATGATCCCGCCGTCCCAGCTCGACATGAAAGAGAACGGTGGTCAGGAACACCCCCCCAACCAGAACCATCAGACTTACTCGCGCTCGGTATAAGAATGGAATAACTTGCTTCATCACCTGTTACTATAATCGCTAGGTGTCGATGCGTAAAGTTTGGTATAACAATGCCTTATAATAATATCATTATATACTAAATAGATTAATCACTCTAACTACCTGACTATTTTCAGGACAGTTGGAATCAGTGGATTTCAGGGTTCTTGGGTAAAATAGCATTGGTGGTAGAAGGTGCTACACAATTACCCTTCATTTTAGCGAAGGGTTGCGCTAGAATCCCCCTATGGCAAGACCTTCCAGAGTTGAATTTCCAGGTGCGCTCTACTATGTCACCTCCCGCGCTGCTGTCGATGGCGTTCTCTTCGCTGATAGTGAAGATCGCTCTCGATTTATCACGATCTTAGGAGAGGCGTGCCACCTCTTTAATCTCAAGGTTCACGCCTGGTGTCTCCTCGACGATCACTACCACCTGCTGCTGGAGACCCCCGATGGCAACCTCTCCCGCGGGATGCGCTATCTCAACGGGGTCTATACCCAGCGCTATCAGCTGCGACACGGTAAGAAAGGTTCGCTGTTTCAGGGGCGGTTTAAGGCCATTATCATCGACCGTAAACCCTACTACCAGCGGCTGATCCGCCACATCGTCCTCAACCCGGTGCGCATAGGGAAGGTGGACAAGGCGAAGGGGTGGCGCTGGAGTAGCCATCGTACGCTCCTTGATCTCACCCCTGTGCCCATCTGGTTTCCGCGCAAAACTGTGCTTAAAGAGTTCGGCAAACCGAAAAAAGATGCGCTCAAACGCTATAAGAGATTTATCGCTGCCAGCAATACGGAGCCGACTCCTTGGGGCGATCTCAAAAAACAGATCTACCTCGGTTCCTCCGATTTTATCGCCAAGACCGAAGCGATGGTCGCCGCCGGGGCGTTACCACAACGGTCCCATAATCAACAGCGCCCACCACCACTCTCTCTCTCCAAGTATGAGAAACGAGCCGCCAATCGGAACGAAGCCATCGTCATGGCCTACACCAGCGGTGGCTACCGCCTGCATGAGATTGGCGAACACTTCTCTCTTCACTACTCCACTGTCAGCCGAATCGTCCACCAAGGGATTCAAACCACTCCACCCAAA
Organism: Gammaproteobacteria bacterium; assembly: GCA_015232955.1. Classification (GTDB taxonomy): domain Bacteria; phylum Pseudomonadota; class Gammaproteobacteria; order Thiohalomonadales; family Thiohalomonadaceae; genus JADFYS01. Next base: position 1,484 of record JADFYS010000129.1, on the reverse strand, counting down.
TCGTGAGCAACCGATGTACGCCCAATACAAAATCAGCAACTCGATGCGCCTCTTCTTTCTCGTATCCGCCTCATTTATCTGGGGAGGGATCGCCCTCACCGGTTTTACCACCGTCCACTGGCTGCTCTACCTGCCGGCGACCTTCTTTCTCTTTGCTGTGGTGACCGGGATCTGTCCCGGGATGATCCTCTCCAACCTTATTCTCGGCAGAGGTAGAGACGCCTCAGACTGACTGCCGCGCCCCATTCGCGCCATGTCCACGCTCCACTTCACCAAGATGCACGGTCTTGGCAACGACTTTATGGTCATCAACTGCCTGGATCGCCCCTTTACCCTCTCCAGTACGCAGATAGCGCAGCTGGGAGATCGCCATTTTGGTGTCGGTTTTGATCAACTGCTGGTGGTGGAACCGCCACCCTCCCCTGCGGTAGATTTCAGCTACCGCATCTTTAACCGCGATGGAAGTGAGGTGGCGCAGTGTGGTAACGGGGCGCGCTGCTTCGCCCGCTTTGTCCGGGATCAAGGCCTCTGCGCCAGTGATGAGATTCGGGTTCAGACCCGCGCCGCCACCCTCACCCTCTATCTTGAGGCAGAGGATCAGGTTCGGGTCAATATGGGCGTTCCCAACTTCTCTCCTCCAGCGATCCCCCTTCTTGTTGCAGAGGAGGCCCTCTACTACGAGACGACCATCGCAGACGACCTCATCCGCTTTGGCGCCGTCTCCATCGGCAACCCTCACCTTGTCATCCGCGTTCCCAGCGTCGCTACGGCAGCTGTGGCCCGCCTTGGCCCCCTTCTCGAATCGCACCCCCTCTTTCCGCAACGGGTTAATGTCGGTTTTATGGAGTTCATTGCGGACGATCTCATCGCCCTACGCGTCTATGAGCGGGGAAGCGGCGAGACCCTCGCCTGCGGTAGCGGTGCCTGTGCTGCGGTGGTCACGGCACAACGCTGGGGTCTGCTTGGAAATCGTGTTACTGTTCGCCTGGGCGGTGGTGAACTGACGGTGCAATGGGCAGGAGGGGATGAACCGATCTGGATGAGTGGCCCCGCCACCACCGTCTTCAGAGGCGAGATCCCCACACCATCCCCCACCGGATGCGCAGCGCCGCAACAGCAAAAATAATTGTGAATAACAGAGGAACCATAAGATGAGCAGAGCAGACGCAGAGATCACACCACAAGAGGTGGCGACCTACCTCCGTCTCCATCCCGATTTTTTACAGAACCACGAGGAGCTGCTGACAACATTAGAGCTCCCCCACCCCCCACAGGGGGGAGCCGTCTCTCTGGTGGAGCGGCAGATTGAGGTGCTGCGCGATGGCCGCAAAAGTGCCCATCAACGGCTAACACAGCTCTCTCTCGTCGCTGAAAGCAATGAGCAGCTACTGCAACAGCTCCACCAACTCATTCTCAAGGTGATGGAGAGCCGCTCTCTCAGCGAAGCGATCTCCATCCTCAAGCAGGGGTTGGTGAACGAATTT
>JADFYS010000128.1 GCA_015232955.1 Gammaproteobacteria bacterium | reverse complement strand
AAGCTGGTATATTGTGAATTTCATTGCATAATCATTGTGTTGATAGAAGGCTGAAAAGGAGATTGAATCACTTCTGGACGAGATGGCGGCAGAAGCGTCTACTCTTACTGACGAAACGCTAGATGTTCCCGAAATTGATTCTGAGGTAGATCTCCCACAATCAGAAGAGGTGCCTCTAGCGGACCAGCAATCGAAGCCGCTAACCGCTAGCACGAATGGTAGTGATGATGAAAGCGAGAGTGAGCACTCCGCACCACCTATGAACAGAGCGGTTAAAAAGCCTACCCCCACAACCACTCCGGTTGAACGCATCACTTTGCCACCTCAAGTTACCTCAGATTTTAATCTCGCCACTTCTGAAGAAGAGAGTGACGAGGATTCTCCCCCAGAGGTTATCAAAAACCTTCAACCGTTGCCTCTGGAGCAACAGCAAAAACTTCCCGTTCGTCAACAGATATCAAACATTGCGACCATTGAACTCTCTAGCGTCCAGTCAATGTTTCAACCTGGGCAGAGTGGACTCACCACTACCTCATCTGGTGATAAAGGTGAAATGACTCTAACTTTTTGGGGGGCGCTGCTGCTTTTGGGATCACTTCTCTTGCTCTTTGCCGTAGTTCAATGGTTACGGCTCCGTTTTCGCTCCCAATAGCCTTACCCGCAGATGGTTCGCAGCGACATCGGTTTAGGCCGTACTTAACATAATATACATTATACGGCTACATGTAACCGGAGTTTTTTACGCATAAACTCCAGCAGCCACTCCCTTTATACTGCAAAATTGCATCGCTATTATGCGCATTGGCGGCTATAATTGAGCGCTGTATCATTACTGACTTCACTCTTGTCCAAGGTTTTATTCGACCCCCAATGGCTGTTGATTTCGCACTACTCAAAAAGTTTGTTCCACTGCAGGAGTTAACCCATGAGAACCTGCGTGATCTGTCGTCGAAGATAAATATTGAAGAGCTTAAGCGTGATAAACCACTTTTTCGTCGTAACGATTCTGATGCGTACACCTATTTTCTAACTGAGGGTACGGTACTCCTTCTTTATGCGGATGGTAAAGAGCAGGTCATCTCGGCAGACGCTGAAGAGGCAAAGTTTGCCCTGGATAATCACCACCCCCGTAAGGCATCTTTAATTGCCAAGAGTGATATCCGATTTCTCAAGATAGACAATAACTTTCTCGACATGCTCCTCACATGGGATCAGAGCGCCAGTTATGCTGTCTCCGAGATAGAGACAAGCAGTGACGATGATGAGAGTGACTGGATGTCAAATATGCTCAAACTTGAGCTATTCCGCAAAATTCCACCCAGTAATATTCAGAAGATCTTTATGCGGATGGAGTCCGAGTCATTTGCCCAAGGTGATACCGTCATTAAGCAAGGTGATGAAGGAGACTTCTACTATTTTATTAAACGAGGAACCTGTGAAGTCTCTGTAACCGGAAAATCGGGTAAGAGTATCAAGTTGGCAGAGCTTCACGCAGGTACAGGTTTTGGTGAGGAGGCGCTGGTCTCTAAAAGTGTACGCAATGCCACGGTTACGATGTTAACCGACGGTAGTCTGATGCGCCTTGCTAAGGATGATTTTGAGGAGTTACTCCGGGCACCAATATTGAGAAAGGTCGATCTGGAAGAGCTGAAAAAGTTGGTTCTGGAAGAGAAAGCGATCCTGATCGATGTTCGTCTTGAGAGTGAGTTTAAACACTCAAACCTCCGGGGAAGTGTCAATATCCCGCTCTTCATGTTGCGGATGAAGGTACAAAAACTCGACACCAGCCGAAAATATATTATGCTCTGTGATACTGGGCGTCGCAGCTCTGCGGCAACATTTCTTCTCAACGAGCGGGGATTTGAAGCCTGTTATCTGGATGGAGGACTTAAGGGGCTTGCGGCTGCTAAAACTTAATCCGTCGCTTGAATCCAAAACCCGCACGCAGTTAACCGCTTTCACTGTGTTCAACTGTGGATTTGAGGTTAGATTGAAGAACTCTTGGTAGTTTGAAGAGATCTGAAAAATTGTTCCAGCTGTTCTTGGCGATCTCTTCCACCCTCTCCTGACGCAGCTGAGCAAGGGCCTCGGCAACAAAGACCACATACTGCGGGTAGTTACTCTTTCCCCGGTATGGCACCGGAGCAAGATAGGGTGAATCGGTCTCGATAAGCAGGCGTTCTGACGGAATCTCTGTGGCTACTCTCTGTAATGCCTCTGCGCTTTTAAAAGTTACAATACCGGAAAATGAGATATAAAAACCCAGAGCCATCGCCGCCTCAGCAGTTGGTAGATCTTCGACAAAGCAGTGCATAACCCCACCTACTCTTTCAGCCCCCTCCTCCCTTAAAATTCGAAGCGTATCCTCTTTTGCCTCTCGACAATGGACAATTAGCGGTTTATTGGCTGCAACTGCGGCCCGAATATGGACTCTAAAACGCTGCTGCTGCAGCTGAGGATCACCCCCCTCCTCCAAGCGATAATAGTCGAGTCCAGTTTCACCAATGGCCACCACCTTATGTTGAGATGAGTGCTGAAGCAGCAGTTCCAGAGTAGGTTCTGATTCAGGATCAACACAGTGTTCGTTGGGATGAACCCCAACAGAGGCATAGATTTCAGGGTAATCAGTGGCAATGGCGAGCACTTTGGGAAAATCATTGAGACTAATGCCAACACAGAGGTGTCGTAACACCTTCATCTCATTACACGCTGCTAACCACTTTTCCAAAGAGCCTTCATAAGGGGTTAGATTCAACCGATCAAGATGGGCATGTGAGTCAACAAACTGCATCGTTACCCCTTCAATTACATCGTATAGGTAGAACGATCGGACTTTAACGCCCCAGCAAGGTGGGTTTCAATTTTGCCTCTAATCTCATCGGCATTATCCTTACTAAACTCTATGCCGATGCCTATCTTTTTACTACCCTGAGCACCGCTTGGTGTGATCCAGACCACTTTACCGGCAACCGGAATCTTCATTTTATCGTCAAGAAGAGATAAAAAGAGAAAGATCTCCTCTCCAAGCTTAAATTTGTTTTTAGAGGGTATAAACAACCCACCATTTTTCAGGAACGGCATGTACGCCATGTAGAGAATGCTCTTTTCAGGGATATGGATCTGCAACATCCCTTGCCCACTTGCACTATTACTCATACGCTTCTCCTGATTAAAATTTTCGGTATACCGATGGTTCCACTAGAGATAATGCCATGAAAGTAGCAGTTCCTCCAGTAAGAGTTGTCGATTTACCCGATGTTCCTGCCATAATCTACCACTCTTCTGTGATTGATCAACAAAATTAAACCATTGATCGGTAGCGGGCCTGTTGTCGTTAAACAGCGACAGGAGTGAACGCTCAAGAGTGTTCGATGACGATGCGCTCTCCCCTCCTCTACCGTACATTGATTTTGTAAGTGCGAGGAGAAGTAATTGAAACGCGTGTAAAAAAAAGCTCCCCGAATGACGGGACCAGACAGCGGCAGCTACCACTGGATCTTCTCTTCCATTTTTCAACCCGAGGACAGTCTGTTCAAAGGCACTAAACTCGCTCTTTCTCTCGCTCATCATTAAGTTACGGATCTCAAGAGGTCCTGCCACCATGAAAGAGGCGAGAGAGGCAACCGCCTCATAAGTCGATCCACTACACTCCGCCACCCACTGTAAGCTCGCCATCTCATCCTGGGGGGATACTGTAACCGGATAGTAGTGACAACGACTACGAATGGTGGAGAGTAGTCTAGAGGGCGCTTCTGTCATCAAAATAAGATAGGTCCCTTTTGTCGGCTCTTCCAATGTTTTAAGCAGCGCATTTGCAGCCGATAAATTCATCATTTCAGATCGCTCAATGATCGCGACCTTCGTCTCGCCGTGACGAGAGACGAGGGCAAATCGTTCAAGAAGCTGCCGAATCTGATCGACCTGAATCTGCCTCTCTCCATCTTTACCTTCAAGTCGCCGCCCCACTTCCAGTAGCGGCTTATCCTCCCCATTGGGCTGAATCCATACCAGATCGGGGTGATTGCCAGAGCGAAAGAGTTGGCATGAAGGGCAATCACCACAGGCAACCCCCCGATGCGAGTCACTCTGTGGTTGTTGACAAAGGAGTAGTTGCGCAAGCGCCTCGGCTAGTAATCGTTTGCCTGTTCCTCTTTTTCCAGCAAGAAGCAGGGCGTGTCCCAACTCATTCTGCTGCAGTGCTGAAGTGAGTCTAGACCAGACTCTGCTTTGCCACGGCAGAGGAAAAGTATCGAGTGATTGAGAAGGTGGTAGAACCATTCGCCCGAGACTAATGAGCAGCCATATTCCACAATAGCTGAAAACGGTGGTTCAACCTAAAATCCGCAGTTGGACAGCGTGCAGGCTGCAGCGCTGTGTTGCGCCATTCACCCAAAAGATGAACCTCAAGTATTATGTTTTTCATCAAACAATCATAAAGTTGATAGACACACACTCTACTCGGCTCCCTGAAATCACGGTTATCTACTGTTTTCAATATAGGCAGAGATTTCGCGCTGAATATCGGACTGAACATCGCCCAGTGGGCGCGAGGCATCTATCACTTTTATCCGTTGCTGCTGGTGTGAGGCAAGTTCGAGATATCGTTTCCGCACCCGCTCAAAGAAAGGGTCAGCCTCTTGTTCAAAACGGTCCAGGTCGCCGCGGCTTCGCGCCCGGGACATACTCGTTGCCACCGGGATATCAAGATAGAGTGTCAAATTGACCTTAAGCTCCGGCGGCAACAACCACTGCTCCAACTGTTGAATCACCTCTGTAGCGATCCCTCGCCCGCCCCCTTGATAGGCGTAGGAAGCGTCAACGAAGCGATCACAAAGAACCCATTTCCCCTGCTTTAATGCAGGAAGAATCACCTCGTCAAGATGCTGACATCGGGCGGCAAACATGAGTAGTAACTCACTGCGTGGGGTGATTGTACTTGCGGTTACCGACGGGCTGAGAAGAAGCTCGCGAATGGCTTCGCCAAGGATCGTCCCCCCTGGCTCCCGAGTGAGAAGTACCTCCACTCCCGATGTCGCAAGCAACGACTCCACAAAGCGGATATTGGTTGTTTTACCACTCCCCTCCCCCCCCTCCAGGGTGATCAAGTGGCCTGTCACTGGTTACTCCCCAGAAGCGGCATCACCCTTCCCGTCCTGATACTGTTGAGCAAGATCATGAAGCGCTTTAAGCAGTTGCTGACTCATCTGGGGTGCCTCCACCTCGACCACCTGCTCAGCAACCCAACTACTATTGCCAGCTTTCATCGCCTCTTCCAACAGCGTACCAAGATAGCGTAGTGCGGCGTAACCCGGAACTCCATCGGTAAATGTGAGTTCAGCATAGGCGGCAAACCTACGATTAAAAATAGAGGTAACTGCGGCTGCACTGCGCTGCTCTACACCTTCATCACTCTGGTTTTCAATGAGGGTTTCTGATGTTCTTCCCGCCATAACCGCAATGAACTGTTGAAATTCCTCGGCAGTAAGGTGGCGAAAAAACAGCGATGCAGCAACCTGCATCATAAAGATGGTCAGTTCTGTAACCGCATCGTAGAGTGCTTGTTGGTTACCAAAATTAAAGCCTTTGCCATACATACCATCTACGGTTGAACGGGCCAGTCTAAAGATAATATAAGCTGCGGTAGCCGCAATATCTTCTACTGTTTTTGGCCCCTTCTTATGCCACTTGCTTTTCACTCTCATGAAAAGAGCACTCCTCTAGTGTTATGGCGATACCATGCTATACCCAAGATACTTGAAAACGCCGGTTCCAGAGAGCCGATAAGCGCGACGCTCGAGCGTTATGAAGCCTTTGAATAGAATGATTATTTATCCGACCTCATGCCTTGAATAGCCACGGTTCTCAACGCCATGAAAGCAACTATTTCCATCTCCCTTGGGGGACCTGACAGTGTCCGCAATCCCCTGCCAGGCCCATGGAATGAGGCTAAATGTAAGAGCGACTAACTTGCATGAATGGTGCGGCGTCACCCTCGATTATGAAATGTATTTCACGCTAATGATCATGCCAGATACTTG
>JADFYS010000127.1 GCA_015232955.1 Gammaproteobacteria bacterium | reverse complement strand
TTTGGGCGTGAAGGGGGGGGGGGCCGCGCTTCTGCATTGGGGGGGTTGGGCGGACTCGCCTCCCTTGCCGGGGTCTCCATCGGTTCTGGTGGGGGGGATGTCAGCACCAATCTTGCGGTGCTCAAATCACGGGAATTCATCGTAAAATTTGTCAACGAGGAGAAGCTGTTACCGATCCTCTTCGCCAAACAGTGGAGTTCAGAGGGTAACCGCTGGCTTGATCCCGACCCAGAAGAACAGCCGACCGAGTGGGACGGTTATCGCACCTTTTCAGAAGGAATTCTTGCAGTCAGTGAGGATAAGAAGAGTGGTCTGGTGACCCTCTCCATTGAGTGGACCGATGCTGAACTGGCCACCCGTTGGGCGACCTTGCTGGTGGAACGGATCAATAACCATCTCCGCCAACAGGCGATTGAGCGCAGCCAGAAGAACTTAGAGTATCTCCATCAAGAGTTGCAGACGATTGAGGTGGCGGATATGCGCCAGACCCTCTACCAATTGATCTCCAAAGAGCAGAAGAGCGCGATGCTTGCCAACACCCAGAAGGAGTTCGCATTTCGGGTGCTTGATCCGGCGGTGGTACCGGATCGTAAAAGCAAGCCAAAACGGAGCCTTATTGTTGTCCTGGCCACCCTGCTAGGGGGGATGGCCTCAATCTTTTACCTCTTTGTGCGCAATGCTGTGCGTCAACATCGTCTGGCGGAGGAGGAGGGGGCAAATTAACCGTTAAAATTCCCAAATGAAAAATATTTTTTCATCAATGACTTGACGAATAAAGTTAATGTTGTTAAATATGTGTTGTCGGTTCATTGAGATTCCATCCATCAGACTAGAATGATTCAGATTCCATCACTTTTTGGCTCGGGTAAGACCAACATTATCGGCCTCGATATCAGCACTACGGCGGTCAAACTGTTGGAGTTGGGTCGTGACGGCTCGCGTTACCGGGTGGAGAGTTACTCTGTGGAGCCGCTCCCCCCCAACTCCATTATTGATAAGCAGATCGCTGATACCGAGCTGGTGGGAGAGGCGATTAGGAAAGCGGTCAAACGCTCCGGAACCAAGGCGACACTGGCAGCTGCTGCACTGGCAGGATCTGATGTGATCACCAAAGTGATTCCGATGCCGGATGATCTCTCGGATGAAGAGATGCAGGGACAGATTGAGGTCGAGGCGGATCAGTATATCCCCTACCCCATAGAAGAGGTGAGTCTCGACTTTGAGGTGATAGGGGAGACCGAAGGAGCACCGGGTAAGGTCGATGTGCTCTTGGTCGCCTCCCGCCGCGAACATGTTGATAACCGCTCAGAGGCGATAGAGATGGGAGGCCTCACACCACGGGTGATCGATGTCGAGACCTATGCGATGGAGAACGCCTTCACCCTGATTCGAGAACAGCTTCCAGACCACGGTCTTGATAAGACCATCGCCATTATCGATGTTGGTGCCACCATGACCACCTTAAGCGTGATTCACGACCTGAAAACGGTCTACACCCGTGAGCAGGTGTTTGGCGGCAAGCAGTTGACGGAAGAGATCCAGCGCCGCTACGGCCTCTCTTATGAAGAGGCGGGGATGGCGAAAAGACAGGGCGGACTCCCCGATGACTACCTGTCAGAGGTGCTCGAACCGTTTAAACAGGCGATGGTGCAGCAGGTGGGGCGATCGTTACAGTACTTTTTTGCCGCCAGTAATTTTAATGAAGTGGACCATATCGTTCTCGCAGGGGGGAGCTCCTCTATCGCCGGAATGGAAGAGTATATTCAAAAGCGGGAAGGGATACCGGCGCTGGTCGCCAACCCCTTCTCCAAGATGGTGATCTCACCCAAGATTAAGGCGCAAATTCTCGGGAACGACGCCCCGGCACTGATGACCGCCTGTGGTCTGGCGTTACGGAGTTTTGATTAGTCATGCCGCATATTAACCTGCTCCCCTGGCGGGAAGAGCTGCGCAAAGAGCGGGAAAAGCGTTTTTATATCGGAATTGGCGCAAGCGTCTTTTTCGGTGCGCTGCTGGTGGGGTTGGCCCATTTCTATATGGATACCCAGATACAACATCAACGCGGTAGAAACGCGATGTTACAGCAGGAGATAACCCAGATTGAAGGAAAGATCCAAGAGATTAATGAGCTAGAAAAGAAACGCGAAGCACTCATCTCACGAATGGAGATTATCGAGCGGCTTCAAGCCGAGCGACCGCAAGCGGTACACCTCTTTGATGAGATGGTGCAGATGGTACCCGACGGTTTGATCTTGAATGGCCTTAATGTGACGGGTGAAAAGATCTCTATCCAGGGACAGGCTGAATCCAATGCCCGGGTATCGGCCTTTATGCGGGCGATAGAGAGCTCCCCCTGGTTTGAAAACCCCAATCTTGAAGTGATACAGGCGCAGGGGGAACGGTCACGCACCTTCTCCCTCACCACCAAACAGATTAAGCAGAAAGCGGAGTAGGGTTGTGGCGATAGATCTCTCCCAGTTTCAGAATCTGGATCCCGAAAACATCGGTAACTGGCCGGTTGTTGTTAAGGCGACCATCTTTGTTGTAGTTGTGGTTGCAGTGGTCTTTGCCGGCTACAAATTTGATATCAGCGAACAAGAGAAGAAACTGGTGCAGGCCGAGTCAGAAGAGGTATCTCTCAAGGCAGAGTTTGAGTCGAAACAGAAACGGGCGGTGCTGCTCGCAGCTTACAAGCAGCAGATGAGTGAGATGGAAGAGTCGTTTGGCTCGATGTTACGCCAACTCCCAAGCAAGACCGAAGTGCCGGAGCTGATCGTCGATATCACCCAGACCGGACTGGCGAACGGCCTCCGTTTTGACCTCTTCCAACCGGGAGAGGAGAAGAAGATGGACTTCTACTCCGAAAAGCCGATCAATCTTCGTGTGAGCGGGGGGTATCACAATATTGCCGAGTTTGTCAGTGGCGTAGCGGTGCTGCCGCGTATTGTCACCCTGCACGATATCCAGCTCTCCGGGGGAGAAAAAGGTCTCACCATGAGTGCCCTCGCCAAAACCTACCGTTATCTTGAGGAGTAGGGGGAGGATGGAGCTATCTCGCAAAATTCAGAAAATAGTCCTGACCACGGCTGTGGTGGTGCTCTCACTCTCCACCTCCGCCTGTCTGACCAAAAGCAACGATGATTTGGTGGCATTCATTGATCAGGTCAACTCTCGTCCCGGAGGACGGATCGAGCCAATGCCGGAGTTTAAGCCTTACGAGGCGTTCCCCTACACCGGAAGCGGTGAGAGAAACCCGTTTATGTTGGAAGAGGGGGAGTCATTCCTCACGGCAGAGGCAGATAAACCGGATCAGGATAGCGGCCTTAAGCCCGATATCACCCGTCGGAAAGAGGTGCTCGAACAGTACCCGCTGGACGCCCTGAAACATGTCGGTGTTCTCGAAAAATCGGGAGAACTGTGGGGAATTATCGTCGCCCCCGACGGCTTGGTCCATAAAGTGAGTGTTGGCGACTATATGGGACAGAATCACGGTAAAATTTTCAACATTAGCGAGACCCGGGTAGAGCTGATAGAGCTTGCGAAAAACCCGCGCGGAAAGTGGGTAGAGCGACAGGCCGCCATCAGTCTGCTGGAGTGATCTCCGGCCGAGAGTGATGGATGGTAGAGATGGAAGGCAGAAGATAACCCTTTGGTACGAGATATGAAAAAAATGGTAGAAAAGCTATTGATCCCGGCGCTGTTGCTGCTACTGAACGGCTTGGTTCATGCCGCCTCAACAATCGATGCGCTCAAGGTAGAACCCAATGGTGACGGCAAGTTTGAGGTGCGCATCACCCTAAGTGGTGATATGCCGGAAATCGGCACCTTTTCTGTCGAGCGTCCCGCAAGTATTGCGGTCGACTTCCCCTTAACCAAACTCAATACCGCAGATAGCCAACTCAAGATCAACAGCGGAGTAATCAAAAGCGTGCGCGCGATTGAAGCCGCCGGGCGGAGCCGTGTTGTCATTAAGATGACCACCCTCACCCCCTATACCATCAACCGAGAGGGTGGGGAAGTGGTGGTCAGACTCGGTGATAACCAGGAGCCGGGGGTGGCGCAGATAACAGCAGGCAAACAGGAGCAGGCAGCCACGGAACAGGAAGGGATCCTGGGCGCCGATAGCGCTCCGCGTATGGCCCATATTGTCAGTGATATCAACTTCCGCAGGGGAGAGAGTGGGGAGGCGAAAATAGAGATCAAACTCGGGGATCCCACCTCCAGTGTTGAACTGCACCAGCGCGGAGACAAGATTCAACTAGAACTGTTTGATACCCCCCTTGCACAAGGGCTGCAGCAGCGGCTCGATGTGATCGACTTCGCCACGCCTGCGTCGACCATAGATGCGGTGAATAGCGGGGGCGGCAGCCGAATCACCATCTCTGCGGTGAATGAAAATTACGATTTTATGGGTTATCAGATTGGCGAGACCTTTCTGGTGGAGATGATCCCCCTCTCTAAAGAGGAACTGCTAGAGAAAAAGAAGGCAGAAGTCGGGTTTATAGGAGAAAAACTGTCGCTCAACTTTCAGAATATCGAAGTGCGGGCGGTACTACAGCTGCTCGCCGACTTCACCGGCCTCAATGTGGTGGTGAGTGATACCGTCGCCGGTAATGTCACCCTCAGGTTAAAGAATGTGCCGTGGGATCAGGCGCTAGATATCATCCTCAGTAGCCGGGGACTCGGCATGCGCCAGACCGGCAATGTCCTGATGATCGCCCCCAGTTCAGAGATCGCTGCGAGAGAGCGCCAGAACCTCGAATCGCAACAGCAGCTGGTAGATCTTGCCCCCCTCTACACCAAATTTATCCAGATCAACTACGCCAGGGCAGGGGACCTTGCCAACCTCCTGCGCAGCAATGATACCTCCATCCTCTCCGAACGGGGACGGGTGACGGTGGATGAACGGACCAATACCCTGCTGGTGCTCGAGACCAGCGATAAACTCGATGAGATCAACACCCTGATAAAAGAGCTGGATATCCCGGTACAGCAGGTGATGATCGATGCCCGCATCGTCGTTGCCAGCGATGACTTTAGCAAGGGGCTGGGGATACAGACTGGGGTTACCAAGGCCGGGATACTGGGGGGACATCGCATCTCCGCCTCCGGTTCGGCGGATGCGGCGCAGACGGTGATGCTCAGCAACACCCTCTTTAATGACAACCGAATGAATGTCTCCCTCCCCGTCGCCTCTGCCGGCTCCCTCGGCCTTGCGGTTCTCGGCAGTGACTATCTGGTGGATCTGGAGCTGACGGCGATGCAGAGCGAAGGGAAGGGGGAGCTGGTCTCCAACCCCCGCATTATCACCTCCAACCAACGCGCCGCGACCATTACCCAGGGGGTACAGATCCCCTATCAGCAGGAGGCGGCCGGCGGCGGCACCACCACCGCCTTTCAGGATGCGGTGTTAAGCCTGAGTGTCACCCCGCAGATCACCCCCGATGACAGCGTGATAATGCAGTTGGATATCAGCAAGGACAACATCAGCTCTGTCGCCACCAGTGGCGGCGTTCCCGGGATCGACACCCGTACCATTAACACCGAGGTTCTGGTGGGAAATGGCGATACCGTGGTTCTCGGTGGGGTGTTTGAAAACCAGAAGGCGGAGGGGGAGACCAAGGTGCCGCTTCTCGGGGATATCCCCTACCTTGGGGCGCTTTTCAGAACGCGCACCAATACCGACTCCAAACGCGAGCTGTTGATATTCGTCACCCCCAAGATTATCGACGAAACTGTCAACCCAACACTTTGAATATTTAAATAACCGAGTATGCAGCCATGAGAAAAATCCTCACCCTAATCCTCTCTCTTACGGTGATCCTCCTCCTTTCGGCGTGTGAGGATACCGCAGGAACCGACATCAATAATGTTGCCTTTGATGATACCGGTGCACTGGGAGGTTCAGATGGGGTTAGCGTCTCTTCGGTAACCCTAAATTCGGATAATACTGCGATACGGGCGGGTGACAGTATTAAGTTTACAGGGGCGGTGGCTGGGAGTACCGAGGATTACTATTACCGCTATCAGACGGTAGCGGTTAAGGTGACGGATCTCAATGGAACCGTGG
>JADFYS010000126.1 GCA_015232955.1 Gammaproteobacteria bacterium | reverse complement strand
CAAGCCCCCATGGATGGGTTTACGGCGTCCCGCCAATCGGGTAGCGGAGATCCCCACCCTTAACTTAATGACATTGGGGAGGGATGCCTTCACAGAGATCACAGTTTCAGCAGAAGCTGACTCAGCACCTGATTAAAATACCCCCCCGGGGCCATCGTCACCTGAGCATTGGTAACACTAATATCGTTTACGGTATACGCCTGGTAAGAGATATCAGCCTCGGCATACATCTGGTAGGAGAGTTGCAAATCCTCTGCCCAACGCGACAGAAAATCGCTACTGGGCTGAATAGAGACAATCCTCGCCACCTCCTCCTGAATCAACTTTGAGGCACAGCGGGGACAGGGGGGGTGGGTCACATAGACGGTACATCCGCTGAGATCGCGCTTGGCAAAGATCATCGCATTCTCCTCGGCGTGAATGGTCAGATTAAGTTTGCACGCCCTATCTTGCAGCCGCTCCGGTGTGTCATTCACCCCGGCAGCGAAACCGTTATAGCCGAGGGCGACAATGCGATTACCCTCGGTGATCACCGCCCCCACCTGAGAAGATGGATCTTTACTCCAGCTGGAGATGTGAGCAGCTAACCCCAAAAACCGAGTATCCCATTTGATACTCACCTCCTCGCCTCCCAAAACAGGTGAACCCTCGGTCAGAGACGAGAACTCTCCCGTACCACTACTCACTTTGCGCCGCTTTCTCTCTCTTCTTCGCCGTTTTTTTGGGCGTTGGCGACTTCTTTTTGGGTGTCACCTTTTTCGTAACCGCTTTTTTTGCGGGCACCCCCTTCTTTTTAGCCGCTGCACTCTTCTTTGCCGTGGCCGAATTTGGGGTACCTTTCCCCTTTGCCGCTCTCTTCGGCGCTGCGCTCCCTTTTTTGGAGGAACTCTTTTTTACCGCTGGTGGCGGCGTTTCAACCACCGCTTCTGCAACCACCTCTTCGGCCAAAGCGGGGGGAGAAGGTTGCTCGCTACCCTCCTCTTTCTCCTCCTCCTGTTGCTTCAGGATTTTGTCAAATGCGGCCCGAACATCGGCAAGTTTGCGTTTTGCCGGTCGTTTGGGGATCGATTTCACCAGTTCAACCAGAGCAGCATGCACCTTTTCGCTGTTACCCTCAGCATCCACACGCGACAACTTCCCCTGTTCCGCGTAGTAGTTGATCAAGGGCACGGTATGGGTGGCGTAGATCCGCAGGCGGTTACCGATACTCTCTTCATTATCATCCGCACGATGACCCAAACGGCCACCGCAACTATCACAACGACCATCCATCCGCGGCGGGAAGGTGAAGATATTGAACTCTTCACCGCAACTCTTACAGGTGCGTCTGCCCACAACCCGCTGCATCACCTCGTCGGGATCAACCTCGAGCACAATGACGATGTCAATGCCGGCCCCTTGTCGCTCCAGCATCTGATCCAGCGCTTCCGCCTGAGGGATGGTGCGTGGAAAACCGTCGAGAATAAATCCCAGCTTGGCATCTTTTTTTAAAATTCTCTCCTCAATAATACCCAGCAGCATCTCATCACTCACCATCTGACCGGTATCGATCACCCCTCTCGCTGTCCGCCCGAGCAGAGTCTCGCCAGAGATAGCTGAACGCAGCAACTCACTCGAAGAGACTTCAGGTATCTCATATTTTTCATGTAGCAGGGAGACCTGAACCCCTTTACCCGCGCCTGGCGCCCCGAGAACAATAATTCGCATAGTTGCTTCCGTTATCTTTAAGTTATCTGCCCAACATCCGGATTTCTAACCACTCTTCACTCTTTTGGTCAGAAAAAGAATCCCCCTGCCATCACAAACCTGCAGAAGTGCTAGAAAAGCCACACCTGTTATAGCTAATATCGACCATTATAGTATAATAGCCTTCATATAGAGGTAGGTTGTTCCCCCTTATTCCCAAAACAGATAGGTGTGGAGATGTCCGAAGACAAGATCGCCGATTTTAACAAAAACGAACTCTGGATCATAGAGAACACCCTCGAAGAGCGCTACAGAAGGAAGATGGAGACCCAACTGGCCGACAGTGAACTCCGTCTCAACCCCCACTCTTCGACCCTCACCCCCTGCCCCACCCTCTTCTGGAGCGATGGCGATGCCAATTTTGTGATCGTTAAAATTGGAGATGGACGCTACCGCTGTCAGTTCTTTTATCGGGTCCATCAACAGTTCGGAACCGGTATTGATGAGTATCAGGATCTTGCAGAGTGCATGGTCTCCCTTCTGCAGGTTCAGGCAGACCATCATGCAAAACAGAGCACAGCGCAGATGCCCTAAAGCAAATCCCCACCCTGCGCCCAACCCCTTCAACCCAACCACCCCTCCCTTTTTATTTAAAACAAGTACCAGGAGAAAATCAGAGAATGGCAAAAAAAATGAACGCCTTTTATGCCCAATCCGGCGGCGTCACCGCTGTTATTAACGCCTCTGCTGCAGGCGTCATTGAGACGGCCCGCGCCAACAAATCGGTTATCGGCAAGATATATGCCGGCAAAAACGGGATTATCGGAGCGCTTAAAGAGGAGCTAATCGATACCGGCAAAGAGAGCAAATCGGCGATTGCCGCGCTGCGTCACACCCCGTCCGGAGCCTTCGGCTCCTGCCGTTTTAAACTCAAAGGGTTGACGGATAGCAAAAGAGAGTATGAGCGACTGATCGAGGTGTTCAAGGCGCACGATATCGGCTACTTCTTCTACAACGGCGGTGGCGACTCTGCTGACACCTGCCATAAGGTGTCGCAACTCTCGCAAGAGATGGATTTCCCGATTCAGGCGATCCATGTCCCCAAAACGGTCGATAATGACCTGCCAATCACCGATAACTGTCCCGGTTTCGGCTCTGTCGCCAAATATATTGCGGTGGCAACACGGGAAGCGAGTTACGATGTCCGCTCGATGTGTGCCACCTCAACCAAAGTTTTTGTTCTCGAGGTGATGGGACGCCATGCAGGCTGGATTGCTGCTGCAGGCGCCCTTGCGGCAGATGACAACAATGATATTCCGGTGGTGATCCTCTTCCCTGAGGTCGAATTTAACCGTGAAAAATTTATGGCTGTGGTAAAAGAGAAGGTCGATGCCTACGGCTACTGCAGCGTAGTCGTCTCTGAAGGGGTCCACTACGCCGATGGTAAATTCCTTGCGGAGACCGGCCTTAAAGACGCCTTTGGCCACAGCCAGTTAGGGGGAGCAGCACCCGTTGTCGCCAACATGATTCAGGAAGACCTCGGACTGAAGTACCACTGGGCTGTTGCCGACTATCTACAGCGTGCGGCTCGTCACATCGCATCCAAGTCTGATGTTGAGCAGGCGTACGCCATGGGTAAAGCGGCCGTTGAACTCGCACTGGAAGGGAAGAATGCGGTAATGCCAACGGTCGTTCGTAAATCGGATAAGCCGTATCGTTGGGAAGTGGGAGAGGCTCCTCTCTCCAAGGTTGCCAATAAAGAGAAGATGATGCCGAAAAGCTTTATCTCTCGTGATGGCTTCAGCATCACCCCGAAAGGTCGCGCCTACCTTGAGCCTTTAATTAAAGGTGAAGATTATCCCCCCTACAAAAACGGGATGCCGCAGTATGTCACCCTTAAAAACATCCTCATCCCGAAGAAACTGGATGAGTTTGAGCTATAAATATTATGCTCAGGGCGCTCTCTGCTGCGTGATACCAGGCAATACTTTTTCACCATTAAACTAACGGAGAATATTTCACAATGAGTTCAGGATTACTATTTGCGCTGGCATGTTCCATCCTAGCGCTGATCTATGGCGGTGTTGCCGTCAAATGGATCTTAAGCCTCTCCCCGGGTAACGAGCGGATGCAGGAGATTCAGTCTGCCATTCAGGATGGCGCCCAAGCCTATCTCAATCGTCAATACACCACCATCGCGATGGTAGGTGTGGTGATGCTGATTCTTATCGTCATCTTCTTGGGGATGGGGACTGGCGTCGGCTTTGCGATTGGTGCCATCTTCTCTGGTCTGGCCGGATATATCGGGATGAATATCTCGGTTCGTGCCAATGCCCGCACCGCAGAAGCGGCAAATGGTGGCATCAATGCTGCGATGCAGGTCGCTTTCCGCGGCGGTGCCATCACCGGGATGCTGGTGGTCGGTTTGGGTCTTCTCGGTGTTGCCGGCTACTACGCTATCCTGCTGATGATGGGGAGCAGTGAGAGTGATGCCCTTCATGCTCTGGTCGGCCTGGCGTTCGGTGGCTCACTCATCTCAATCTTTGCCCGTCTTGGTGGTGGTATCTTCACCAAGGGTGCTGATGTCGGTGCCGATATCGTAGGTAAGGTAGAGGCCGGTATCCCTGAAGATGACCCCCGTAACCCTGCAGTTATCGCTGACAATGTTGGTGACAATGTCGGGGACTGTGCCGGTATGGCTGCGGATCTGTTCGAAACCTATGCCGTAACTGTGGTTGCAACCATGCTGCTCGGTTCTCTTCTACTGCCTCACACCGGTGGTGCAGCGGTCATCTTCCCTCTGGTTCTGGGGGGGGTCTCGATCATCGCCTCGATTGCTGGGACTTTCTTCGTCAAAGCGAACGAAGGGGGAAAGATTATGAACGCCCTCTACCGTGGTCTCGGCGTCTCTGCGGCAATCTCTGCTATCGCCTTCTACTTTGTCGCTCAGAGTATGATGGGTGATCTGGCGATGCCTCTCTTCTGGTCGGCGATCATCGGTTTGGCCCTTACCGCTGCGATGGTAGTGATCACAGAGTACTACACCGCCACCGAATACGGTCCGGTACGCCATATTGCTGAAGCCTCCACTACAGGTGATGGTACCAATGTGATCGCCGGTCTCGGTGTATCGATGAAGTCGACTGCCGCTCCGGTTCTGGCGGTTGTCGCCTCTATCTGGGGTGCATATGAGTTGGCCGGTCTCTACGGAATTGCCATCGCTGCAACTTCGATGCTCTCCATGACCGGGATCATTGTCGCCCTCGACGCCTACGGCCCCATTACCGATAACGCCGGCGGTATTGCCGAGATGGCTGAGCTGGACGAGAAGATCCGCAATATCACCGATCCGCTGGATGCCGTTGGCAATACCACCAAAGCGGTCACCAAAGGGTACGCCATCGGCTCTGCCGGTCTCGCCTCTCTGGTTCTATTTGCCGACTTCACCCACGCCCTGAAAGCCAACGGCATGGATGTCAGTTTTGACCTCTCCAATCATATGGTCATTATCGGTCTCTTTATCGGTGGCCTGGTCCCCTACCTCTTCGGAGCGATGTCAATGGAGGCGGTAGGTCGTGCCGCTGGAGGCATTGTCAACGAGGTGCGTCGTCAGTTTAAAGAGATGCCCGGCATCATGGATCACACCCAGAAGCCTGACTACTCGAAAGCGGTAGATATGCTCACCAAAGCGGCGATTAAGGAGATGATTATCCCCTCACTCCTCCCGATCCTCGTTCCAATTCTCGTCGGCTTCATTCTTGGGCCTCAAGCGTTGGGTGGACTGCTGATCGGTACCATTATCACCGGTATCTTTGTCGCCATCTCCATGACCACCGGTGGTGGCGCATGGGATAACGCCAAGAAGTATATCGAAGATGGTAACTTTGGTGGCAAAGGCTCCGATGCCCATAAGGCTGCGGTTACCGGAGATACCGTTGGCGATCCCTACAAGGATACCGCCGGTCCTGCCATCAACCCGTTGATTAAGATCATCAACATTGTTGCACTAATGATTGTCCCTCTGCTCTAACCGTCAACACGGTTTCAGCCAAAACTTAAGGCCGGTGTTATCACCGGCCTTTTTTATTCCCGGGATACTTGGAAACAGTGAATTTCTGAGTGTCGAAAAGAGTGGCTATTCAGAAGAGTCGCGCTTATCGGCTTTCTGGAACCAGCGTTTTCAGGGTTCTTGGGTATAGGTATAGAACCAGCGTTTTCAGATTTTTGAGATTAATGCGATGAAACAGATTGAGATCCGAGTAAACAGCCGTAGTGCTGAAGCGATAGAGAAGATTGCGGCGTCGGCAAAAGCCTATGACTTTCATGTCGGTTTTATCGATGAGCAGGGTGTCTGTATCATCCGTATGCTGGTGGAAGATCAGCAACTACAAGCAGCTCTCGATAAATT
>JADFYS010000125.1 GCA_015232955.1 Gammaproteobacteria bacterium | reverse complement strand
GGGATCGATGCCGAGATTCGCCAGGTATTCGATAATATTGGCGCTGTTGTCGCCGCTGCGGACGGTGCCTTGGCCGACATCGTTAAACTCAATGTCTTTCTCACCGATCTCAATAATTTTCCGCTGGTCAATAGCATTATGGCCGAGTACTTCTCTGAACCCTATCCAGCCCGAGCCGCCATCGGTGTTGCTGAACTCCCAAAAGGGGTAGCCGTAGAGATGGATGCGGTGCTGGTAATCGATAACTGACCTCACCCCCAATGTCATTAAGTTAAGGGTGGGGATATCCCTTCGCAGTCACTAACTTAATAGCATGTCCTCACCCCCCCCCTGCAAATGATCAAAAAAAAGG
Source organism: Gammaproteobacteria bacterium (assembly GCA_015232955.1). Lineage (GTDB taxonomy): Bacteria > Pseudomonadota > Gammaproteobacteria > Thiohalomonadales > Thiohalomonadaceae > JADFYS01. Next base: position 5,748 of record JADFYS010000125.1, on the reverse strand, counting down.
CCGCGATAGCGGCCTCTTCTTCTAGTAGTGGGAGATCATACCGTTAATTCAGCCCCTGAATATAGCTGGCTACAGCAGCAATCTCGCTATCACTCATCTTTGCTGTAATGTCACGCATCATTGACGAGGGATCGTTGCTCCGCAGACCAGTGCGAAAATCTTTCAGCGCCTTGGTCACATAGGCGGCATGCTGTCCCCGTAGTGATGGGAATTTTGCCCCAGGATTTCCCGCTCCGCTCGGTCCGTGGCACCCCATACAGGCAGCAACACCTCCATCCTTGATCCCCGCCTTATAGATCTTCTCTCCCGTTTCAACCAGCTCCTTCTCTGCTGTACCGATTGAGGTGTTATTACTGGCAAAAAAGGCGGAAACATCCTCGACATCCTGCTCACTCAACGCCATCGACATCGCGGTCATGGTCGGATCTTTACGCAGTCCCGACTTAAACTCGTTCAACTGTTTGACGAGATAGCTCTCATGTTGACCGGCAAGTTTGGGCCAGATCGGATTGACACTATTCCCATCGGTCATATGACAGGCCATACAGGTTGCGGTCTTGACCTTTCCTGCTGCGGCGTCACCCGCCGCATGGGCCAAACTCATCGATGTCATCAATACCAGTGCCGTGGCAAGTTTTAATTTCATATTATCCTCAAACAGCTAGTCTAAACCGCAATCATGGTTTCGGTTAAAAGAAGGTTTCTTTAAATACCGCCCCATTCTACCACCTTGGAGAATATTAGCAAAACCATAACTAACATCGCGGGAGAACTGGTTTTTGGGATGGTGAGTCAACAGAATGTCCCGATCACCAGCGTCTCATCTAGAGCGACTGCGAGTAGCCAAAATAGATGGCAACATCGGGGGCACCATCCGCTACTCCGAGAGAGAAGGAGGGACGAATACGGCCCTTATCTGGGATCAAGATGTCAGCACCACCCACCAAAACCGCAAACTGCTCCTCAGTATGAAAGGTAAACTCTCCACTTAAAGCGAGTCGCTCATCAACGGTATAGATCAGCCCGGCGCCACTGTGGAGCGAGATTTTATGGTTATCATCCTGATCTATCAGATATAACCCTGCCGTCGCCACCCCAATCAGTTGATAGTCGATCCGCTTTCTTGCAGCGACAAACCCAGCAAGGTTGAGCCGCTGCTCCCCCAACTCCTCCTTTCCGGTGGGTAGGGTCAGCTCGCCACCGATGGTGAGATGGTCCAACACCCGATAGAGCTTACGGTGAAAGCGGCCCACCACCCGAATATCGGATAGTCCCGACTGCTCCTTTACAGACCCTTTATCGTATCGTTCATCACGAAGAAAAAGCTCTCCCCCCAGCTCAAAACGGGAGGAGATAGGGGTCATCCCCCGCAACGAGATCTCTCTGCGCCTGCCACCATCAAAGTCGGCAAAGCCGATCCCCCCCTCGAACAGCGGTTTGGAGGTCACGGCTCCATCGTTAAAGTAGAGGGTGTAGAGGCGGATATCGTCTCGATTGTCTCCTGCAGCCAACGCCGAGAACGGCACCATCAAGGCGAACAGCACCCCGAACCAACCACGATTACCTTCTCTACTCATCTCTACTAGATCTCCCGTGCCACACTCTTCTCAACCACCTCTCGCAGATCCCGTGATAGCCGCTCCTGAGAGAGAATTCGCTCCAACTCACGATACATCAGATGGGAACGCCCCTCCTCATACCGTTTCCAGAGAGTGAGTGGGGTCATCAACCGAGAAGCGATCTGAGGGTTAGTGCGGTCCAGCTCAATGATGGTATCCGCCATAAAACGGTACCCCTCGCCACTGCCACTGTGAAAGGCGTTGGGGTTTCGGGTGCCGAAACTCGCCACCAGTGAACGGACGCGATTGGGGTTACGCAGATTAAACCGGGGAGAGCGACGCAGCGCCAGCACCTCGTCCACCGCCTCGGGATCGGGGGTGGTCGCCTGAATCGCAAACCATTTGTCGATCACCAGTGGCTCACTCTCCCACCGTTGATAAAACTGCTGCAGCAGCTCTTGACGCTGAGGCAGTCGGTAGTGGACGATGTGGGTCAGTGCTGCTAGGGCATCGGTCATATTGCTACTCTGCTCAAACTGGCGCAGGACAAGCGCTTCTGCCTCACTATCCCCCGCACCAGCGAGCCACGACAGCATCCTGTTTTTGAGTCGGCGCTGCCCCATCGATTCGGCATCAATCCCAAACGGCTCATCGCCGGACTGAAGCTGAAGGTAGAGATCTATCATCGGTTTTCGGTAACGATCCACCAGCTCCCGCTCCAGCGCCTTAAGCGTCCGGTAGAGCTGCTGCGGATCTACCGCAGGGATCTGTTCCAGCAGGTAGAGGATATCGGGCAGCGCCAGAGACTCTGACTTTAGCGCCGGATCCATCGCCATATCTGCCAACATCGTCCCAAAAGCCTCGGCATAGCCAGGATCCAGCTGCACGGATCCATGATAGCAGGTGATCACCATCGTCTCTGCCAGCTGCTGCCCGACATCCCAGCGATTAAAAGGATCGCTGTCGTGGGCCATTAACAGTGCCCGCTCCCGATCACTGATATCGCTTTCGAGCTTGACCGGTGCCGAGAAGTTCCGCAACAGCGACGGAACACTCCCGGGGGGGATATTCTCTATCACCACCTCACTCCGCTGCTGCTCAAGAGAGAGGGTCATCTCCAGCGGTGCAGCGGTTCCACTCCCGGTGTCGAGAGGGAGAGGGTCACCCTCTGCACTAAAGAGGGCAAAGGTGAAAGGGATCGGTAGCCACTGCCACCGTTCACTGTTCGCCGAAGAGGGGGGCAGCTGTTCAATTGTGAGCTGAAGCCTCTGCTCTTGGCCATTATAACTTCGGCTGACCTTCACCCGGGGGGTCCCCTTCTGGCTGTACCAGCGGCTGAAGCGGCTAAAGTCACGGCCATTGGCATCCGCCATCGCTGCCACCAACTCATCGCAGGTGACCGCCTGACCGTCATGGCGCTGAAAATAGAGATCACTCCCTTTGCGAAACCCCTCCTCCCCGAGCAGGGTATGAATCATTCGGATCAGCTCCGCCCCCTTCTCATAGACAGTCAGGGTATAGAAGTTATTGATCTCGTAATAGGAGTCTGGCCGCACCGGGTGGGCAATCGGGCCGGCATCCTCTGCAAATTGATAAGTTCGCAGCAGACGGACATCATCGATCCGTTTTACCGCGGCGGAGTTCATCTCTGCACTAAACTGCTGATCACGAAAGACGGTGAACCCCTCCTTCAGACTCAGCTGAAACCAGTCACGACAGGTGACCCGGTTCCCGGACCAGTTGTGAAAATACTCATGGGCGATCACCCCTTCTATCCCGAGATAGTCATTATCGGTCGCTGTCTCTGGACAGGCCATGACATAGCCGGCATTAAAGACATTCAGCCCCTTATTCTCCATCGCCCCCATATTAAAGTCACTGACCGCGACGATCATATAGATATCGAGATCGTACTCCAGCCCGTAGCGCTGCTCATCCCACGCCATCGCCTTTTTGAGGGAGCGCATCGCATGATCGCACTTCTTCTCATTTCCCGGTTCAACATAGATCTCAAGCGCGACATTGCGACCACTGGCGGTGGTAAAGGTGTCACTTACCCGGTGCAGCCGTCCTGCTACCAGAGCAAAGAGGTAACAAGGCTTGGGGAAGGGGTCATGCCAGAGGGCGAAGTGGCGCCCATCCTCTAGCTCCCCCTTTTCGATACAGTTACCGTTTGCCAGCAGAACCGGATAGCTGGAGCGGCTGGCGATAATACGGGTGGTAAAGAGGGCCATCACATCGGGACGATCGATGTAATAGGTGATTCGACGAAACCCCTCCGCCTCACACTGGGTAGTAAAGATCCCGCCAGAGATGTAGAGCCCCTCAAGGGCGCTATTGCTGTCTGGCTCGATCGCCACCTCACACTCAAAGAGAAGTGAGGGTGGAGGAGAGAGGAGGGTCAAACCGCACTCATCCACCTCATAATCAGTTTTGTTCAGGGGTTGCCCATTCACCGCCAGAGAGAGTAGCTCCAGCGACTCGCCATCGAGACGCAGCGCAGTACCTGCAGCGATCCCCTCTGCCGCCTCCAGCCTGAGGCGACTTCTAACCACGGTTCGCGCCGGTAGCAGCTCAAAGGTGAGCTCCGTGGAGAGAATTCGGTAAGCAGGGGGGGTGTAATCCTGAAGTAAGACCGGCTGCGCTCTTGCGTCTCTGTTCGACTCTCTACTCATCTCTCATTCATTCGTTTTATATCAGGTTTAGCAAGGGCGGCAGAGAGCCGCGACCAATCAAAGGCGGGGCCGGGATCGCTCTTCCGCCCCGGTGCGATATCGGAGTGTCCGACTATCCGCTCGCGAGTGATGAGAGGATACTTCATCAGTAACCGCTTGACCACCCGCCCCAGTGTTCGATACTGTCGTCCGTCATAGGCGGCATCATCCACCCCTTCAAGCTCAATGCCAAGGGAAAACTGATTACACCCCCTCCTCCCTTCAAATGAAGAGTCTCCACAGTGCCACGCCTGCTGCGACAGAGAAACATACTGCACCATCCCGCCATCACGACGGATTAGAAGGTGGGCAGAGACCTTAAGGGGTGCGATCCCGGCAAAGTAGGGGTGGGCTTCAGGATCAAGGCGATTGCAGAAGAGGTCATCGATCCAGTTACCTCCGAACTCTCCCGGGGGGAGCGAGATATTGTGCAGCACCAACAGGCTGATATCATCTGCCTGCGGTCGAGGAGCTTGGTTGGGGGAGGGGCACCATCGCAAACGCCCGCACTCTCTGAGCCAAGCAGCCTCAGACGGCTCCTGCTGCGTATCGTTGAGGGGATAAGGCAAACTGCGTTCCCCAAAACCACTCCCCGGTGTTAACCCAGGTCGCTGCACAACCCCTTTAACACCATATCGGTAAAGCTCACCACTCCGACAATCTGCCCTTGATGGTTCACCACCGGACTGCGGGAGATCTCATAGTGAGAGAAGAGACGAGCACAGTAGCGAATATCCATCTCCGGATTGACGGTAATGACCGGCTTGGTCATGATCTCATAGACATTTACCCGCTCCGGGGCGCGATCCTTGGCCAGAACCGTACGGGCGATATCTGAAATTATCAACACCCCATACTCATCATCCTGACTCCTTTTATCAACAATCAGGGTCTTGGTCTCGACATGTTTCATCCGGCGTAACGCCACATCAATAGTCGTCATACCATCGACCATATCAAACTCTGTCTTCATCACATCACGAACACGAATCACACGCTTCTCTTTGTCGCTCATACCTCTTCCTCTACCAAATGGCTCAACTCACTCACCTGATGACTCACCCCAACCGCATCCTCAACATCGATCTGAAAAGCGATTCCGGTGCCAGGGCGCTCTTCGAACATCCCCGCCTCAGAGATACTTTCAAGAATTTTACGACTGAGGTGCTCCTCGACCAAAAACAGAATCACATCACGGTGGGTCTCCAGAGATAGGCCAAAAAAGGTACGACTGACATTAATCCCCTCTCCTCGTGCCTGATTGAGAATGGTTGCGCCAGTCGCTCCCGCCTCCCGAGCCGCCTGCACCACCGCGTCGGTTTTGTCATCATTGACCATGACAACCACCAGTTTAAAATGCATGCTCTCTCTCCTTACATGTCATCAAGTTCAATCTACACCGCGAAACGACCGTAACCATTCACTCCCCTAGCCTGTTTTATACCCAAGATACTTGGAAACAGTGGATTTCAGGG
>JADFYS010000124.1 GCA_015232955.1 Gammaproteobacteria bacterium | reverse complement strand
GCCTGCTGCAGTAGCTCTACCCCTTTGGCGATAGCGAGATCGGGACGACTCCCCTGAGCCGGCATGATATCGGTGGAGAGACTTCTCACCAACGCCTCAATGGTGGCACTATCTTCGGTTAAGGGGGTGACGACAAAAGGTTGCGCTGCATAGGTGATTAAGGCGGTAAGCCCCTCCTGACGCTGGTGCAGGAGATCCAGCAGTTTGAGCCGTGCCCGCTCAAGTCGACTTGGTCGAAGATCGGTCGCATCCATCGATCGAGAGAGGTCGAAGAGAACCACCAGCGCCTCCTGACTGCGAAACAACGGCTGAGGTGTCCGCTCCCATACTGGCCCGGCGAGGGCGGTGACCGCAATTAGTCCCATAAGAAGAAGCCATAAACGGGGAAGAGCAGAGGCTTTTCCCTGCTTCTGCCGAATCAGGATATAGGGTAACAGCGCCGCGTCACACACCTGCTGCCACTGCCCCTCACCCCGTCTTCTTCGCTCACTTAGCAGCAGAATTAACAGCAGCGGAATGAGGGCGAGAAACCACTCTGGACGCAAAAAATGGAAGCTCTCACTCATCATCTGACTCCACCTTCACGGTAGCGCAGCAGTAGCAGAATAAGCGAGAGGATAAACGCTGCAGCAAGGGGCCAGAAGAAGAGATCGCGTACCGGCCGAAAACTGAGGTTGTCGTTGGCTACCGGCTCCAGCTCATCCAGCAGTTGGTAGATCTTTTTCATCTCTTCGCTATCACGGGCACGAAAATAGCGCCCCCCGGTCTCCTTGGCGATGGCACTCAACCCGCGTTCATCGAGATCCCGTGAAGGGTTGATACGCCGGGTTCCGAAGAGCGAGCGAACCAACATCTCGTCGGCACCAATGCCGATGGTATAGATTTTGATATTGCGCTTGGCCGCAAGTGCTGCCGCCTGCAGCGGTTCAACCTTGCCTGCGGTATTGGCACCATCGGTCATCAGTATGAGTACCGGATCGGCGTCACTACTCTCCTCTTTCACCGCTTCGATCCGTTTAAGTGCGAGGCCTATGGCGTCACCAATGGCGGTAGCATCACCGGCGAGACCGATAGCCGACTCTTCAAGCAGAGTTCTCACCGTTTTACGATCATAGGTGAGCGGGGTCTGGAGATAGGCCTGGGTTCCGAAGAGAATCAGACCGAGACGATCTCCCAACCGCTGTTCGATAAACTCTCCCGCCACCAGTTTTACCGCCTGCAGACGGTTGATGCGACGGGCACCGATGACAAAGTCCTCCTCTGCCATACTCCCCGAGAGATCCACCGCGAGCATCAGATCCCGTCCACTTACTGGCAGTTCGATCGCCTTACCCACCCATTGCGGTCGGGCCGCTGCAGCAAGGAGGAGAATCCAGATCACCCCCGCCAACAGTAACAACCAGCGCCGCGGCATCCTCTCCCCCATAGCCCCTCCCAGACCACTAAAGGTATCGAGCAGCGGCACCCGCAGTGCAGTACTCTCCTGTGAGGTATAGGGGGGGAGAAACCAGATGGCGATGGGCAGTGGCAGCAGAAGCCATATCCAGGGCCAAGACCACTCCACGCCTGAGATCATCGCACTCCCCGCTTGGGAAGGGGCCATTTGCGGATCGCCTTGCGCACCACCCGCAACACTTTTTTGGCATCATAGACGCACTTCGCCTGATAGGGGCCGGTGGCCAACACCTCCCCCGCACCCCGGCTGAAGGGGCGATCATCTGCAGCGTGGTCGAGATATCGTAACCACGCCTCACCGATCACGCCGGCTCTGTTGCTGCCCGGTTCGTGACTAATGGCCAACCGCCTGAGTAGTGTCGAAATGGCAGATAAAAGCTGCTGCTTGTCGCTATTTTGATGAAAACGGCGCTCTATCTCGCGCAACGCCTTCAACGCTTCTCGTCGTAGTCGACGCCTGTTGCGGTATCTACGCCAGAGAAGAGACAATCCCAACAGCAACAGGAGCAGCGATACGATCAACCACCACCCCGGTGCCGGCGGCCACCACGAAATCTCCGGTGGCAGATGGATATCTCGCAGGGGGAGCGTGTTCATCTCCTCAGCCGCCATAACCTTGCCTCTTTGCAGCACAAATCGAACTGAGGGTGGAGGCGGGATCTTCATCGGTACGACAGAGGAGCAGGCGGAGATGGTAGCGGGAGGCGATGGTCTCAAGATAGTCGAGTCGCGCCTCAAACTGCTCGTGATAACGCTGACGCAGTGGGGCAGAGCCGACATCAAACTGGAGACTGTTTTCACCATCACTGACGCTGTAGCGACCGTGAGTGGGCAGAGCCTCCTCAAAAGGATCGTAGATAAAGATCAGCGCCAACTCACAGTGACGAGAGATCTCGCGTAACTGCCGCTCATCTCCGGCAGAGATGGTCATAAAGTCACCGATAATAATCACCTGCGCCCCGGGGTGGCTCACGCGTCGCAACCGCTTCACCAGATGTGAAAACGGCGATCCCCCAGCAACCGCCTGTTCGGCTCTGGTACGGTGCTGATCCCACGCCTCGTGATTGGCCACCTGATAGAGAAACTGCAGCACCGCACTCCGCCCCAGTTGAGGTCGAACCTCAAAGTGGCCGCTCTCGGAGAAGACCATCCCCCCAAGACGATCCCCCTGATGGAGGGCGCGCCATGCCAACAGAGCTGCAATCTGCGATCCCACCACCGCCTTAAATGCACCCCGGGTGGCAAAATGCATCGACTGCTGGAGATCCACCCCAAGAATGATTGACCGCTCCCGCTCTTCCCGGAATAGTTTGGTGTACGCCTCGCCGGTACGGGCGGTGATTTTCCAGTCGATAGAGCGGATATCATCCCCGGCCGAATAGGGACGCGACTCCGCAAACTCCATCCCTCTCCCCTGATAGTTGGAGACATAGTGCCCACTCTGCGATGAGTAGCGGCTCGGGAGCCGTTTGGGTAGACGCTCTGCTGCGTAGCGGAGATCAATCAGACTATTCAGAGAGCTGAAGATGAGACCATCCCCCGCCCTCTCAGCGCCCTGCTGTTTACCGCCTTTATCGGGATAAAACGCGCTCATCACTCCCGAACTAGGGTACGGCGACCCGGGTCAGCAGTTCATTGACAAAGTAATCAGGGGTTACCCCCTCCGCCTCGGCCTCGTAGGTGAGGAGCAGACGGTGGCGCAACACATCATAAGCGACCGTCTGAATATCTTCCGGGGTCACAAAATCCCTGCCGGAGAGCCAGGCGTGGGCGCGTGAGCAGCGATCAAGGGCGATAGTCGCCCGTGGGCTACCACCGTACTGAACCCACTGCGCAATCTCCCTGCCGTAGGCTGACGGGTTGCGGGTTGCAACCACGATCTGCAACAGGTACTCCTCAAGATTCGGGGCCATAAAGGTGTTGAGTACCTCATCCCGTGCCTCAAAGATCAACTGCTGCGACACCTTAGGAGACTCTACGGGCATCTCTGGGGGGATCGACCTCGCCTCGTTCCGCGCCAGGGTCATAATCTTGCGTTCTGCCTCAAGGTCGGGATAGTCGATATTGACATGGAGCAGAAAACGGTCGAGCTGCGCCTCAGGCAAGGGATAGGTACCCTCCTGCTCAAGAGGGTTCTGAGTCGCCATCACCAGAAACAGTTTTGACAGCGGATAGGTGACCGATGCCACCGTTATCTGGCGCTCAGCCATCGCCTCCAGCAGGGCCGACTGCACCTTGGCCGGAGAGCGGTTGATCTCATCGGCGAGAATCAGATTATGGAATAACGGCCCTCGCTGAAACTCAAAGCTCCCCTCCTGAGGACGGAAGATCTCAGTTCCGGTCAGGTCAGCCGGCAAGAGGTCGGGTGTAAACTGAACACGATGAAAATCGGCCTCTATCCCGTCACAGAGGACCTTTATCGCCCGGGTTTTGGCCAGCCCCGGAGGCCCCTCCACCAAGAGGTGACCATCCGCCAGCAGAGCAAGGAGCAACCGATCCACCAGCTGCTGTTGGCCGATGATCTGACTATTCACATAGGCGCTGAGTTTTGCAAATGCTTTCTGAGTATTCATGCAGATTCCGCTTATTTTTCGATTTTAACCACAAACATTTTGATAAGGTGAGCAGCACGATAAGGGTTGTGTTCGACCTTCACTGCTGCATCAATCTGACCCGTAACCGACGCTGCGCCTCAGGGTCACCACTATCTGCTGCAATCACCAATCCAAATCGCGATCTCCCCACCCGCTGCCGCAGATGGAGCACCATCAGCCATGGAGTGACAAACGGGAGAGAGGTAGATGCTATTAAGTTAGTGATTGCTGAGGGGTGTCCGCTACCCGATTGACGGGTGTCGATGGCATGGACGCCATCGTCAAGCCCCCATGGATGGGTTTACGGCGTCCCGCCAATCGGGTAGTGGACAGCCCGACCCTTAACTTAATGGCATTGCTCCGTCCACCCTTGCGGGAGGAGGATCTCATACGGTTTGAAGTTGGCTTTATAGGCCATCTTCGGCGACTGGGTGATGAGGTAGCCGAGGTAGAGATAGGGTAGCCCCTGATCCCTGCAGATCTCCACCATTTTAAGGATCGCCAGCGTCCCCAGCCCCCGCGCCCCAAAGTCGGGATCATAGAAGGTGTAGACTGCGGAGAGACCACTCTCGAGCTCGTCAACAACACAGACAGCAAGTAACTGCTGCTGAAGACGAAACTCAACAAAGAGCGATGGACTCCAGTCACTGAGAAAGAATGAGGCGTAGTCATCACTCTCCTCTCCGTCCATCGAGCCGTCGCGGTGGCGGTTGCGGATATAGCGCTGGTAGAGATCAACCTGTTCATCGGCAACCGTCGCTTCGCTGAGGGTGATGGTAATATCCCCATTATCGCGCAGATTGCGCCGCTGGCTGCGATTGGGTTTGAAGCGCCAGCAGGGGAGGCGGATCGGTAGGCAGAGGCTACAGTTGGGGCAGCGCGGTGCATAGACCAGATCCCCACTGCGTCGAAAGCCGAGCTGGCTTAGGGCGGAGTAGCACGCCTGATCCATCGCATATTTGGGATCGGCGATGATATTGACGCTCTCCCTGTCGGCAAGATAGCTGCAGCTGTGGCTGTTTGAGATATAAAATATCAGATCCTTGGGGATATGGAGTTTAGCCATCGTCCCACTCCCTTGTCGCGATCCAGCGACCACGAAAGCGGTCGAGGGGGGTGACACTCCGGGCGAGGATCTCTTCAAAACGGGGGCGGGAAATTTCGGTCGCACCGAGGGAGAAGAGGTGATCCGAACCCACCTGACAGTCGATAAGCTGGAAACCCCAGCGTTGGAGTTGTGCTGCGAGCGTGACCAGGGCGACCTTGGAGGCGTCACTGCGTCGGGCAAACATCGACTCCCCAAAGAAGATGGAGCCGAGGGCGATACCGTAAAGCCCCCCGACCAGCTCCCCTCTGTCCCAACACTCTACCGAGTGGGCAAAACCGAGCTGGTGGAGCTGAATATAGGCGTGCTGCATCGCTGCGGTGATCCAGGTTCCGGACTCCTGTTGCGTCTTGGGATCCCGGCGCGGGGCGCTGCACCGGGCGATCACCGTCGCAAAGGCGCTATCAAATGAGATCTGGTACTCCCCGCGGCGGAGCCTCTTTCGGAGCGAACGGCTGATCTTGATCTCATCCGGAAAGAGGACTGCCCGTGGCGCGGGCGACCACCAGAGCAGAGGCTCCCCTTCGCTGTACCAGGGGAAGATCCCCCGGCTGTAGCCGCTGAGAAGCCGCAGCGGCGAGAGCGTCCCCCCCACCGCGAGCAGACCGTTGAGACCGTGACGGTTATCGGGATCACTAATGGCGAGAGTGGTGTCGGGGAAGCGGCTCTCCCCCCACTCCGAAGTGAGGGGGACAGGGGCTTGCAGGCGGTGTGGCTTCAGCATGGAGGTTGTCGGACTACGGCTTCTCCGGAGGGGGGAGGGGCGGCTGCGAGAGATCGTGGCCAACACGGGTTCGGTGCCAGCTCAGGGCCGTGAGCGCGGAAAAATAGCGCTTTGCCTGACGAAACGCAAGGGGGAGATCACCGTCAGGGGTAGAGCTGGGGTAGAGTTCGGGGCCGATAGCGACAGCGCCGTTGCCTGCGCCGACCCCCTGCTCCGCCTTGTGGAGCAGGCT
>JADFYS010000123.1 GCA_015232955.1 Gammaproteobacteria bacterium | reverse complement strand
TGCATTTCATAACATAATCATTAGGTTGATGGAAATGTGTAGCGGTCAACTGCGGATTTTAGGATTATCCGAGGAGGTGACTCAGTTCGGCCATGGAGTCGATCACCGCGTCGGGATGGGAGTTGCGGATATCCTCCCCGTGGTTATAGCCGTAACTCATACAGATGATAGAGAACCCCGCAGCCCGCGCCGCCTTGACATCACTCATGGAGTCGCCAATCATCAAGGAGACGGTCGGATCCACCCCAAAGTGGGCGGCTGCGTGAAGCAGCGGAAGGGGATCGGGCTTCTTTTTGGCCAGGGTATCGCCACTGATAATGATCGCAAAGTGGTCAGCAATACCGAGATCCCGCAGTAGCGGCAGGGTAAACTGCTCCGCCTTATTGGTGACACAACCGAGTTGATACCCCCCCTGACGCAGAAAGGCCAGCCCCTCTTCTACCCCTGGGTAGAGGGCACTGCGTTGGCTGGTATTCACCGCATAGAGATCGAGAAATATCGGGTAGGCCTTGGCAAACAGCGCCTCATCCGGCTCTCCGTCAAGAGAGTTGGTCAGGGCGCGACGCACCAGCCGTTCCACCCCGTTGCCAACCCAGGTCCGCACGCTCGCCTCACCATGAGGGGCCATCCCGATCCGGGTCATCATCTCGTCCACGCAGAAGCAGAGATCCGGAACACTATCCACCAAGGTACCATCGACATCAATGAGTACCATTTCAGGGGTAAACTGCGCCATACTAACGGCCTACTTTGGCCAGTTCTGCACGAAATGCCTTTAAAATGGTGTCGTAACCGTTGGCGTCTGTCGCAACCCCTTTGCCAAAGATACCGGACCCGGCAACAAAGGTATCACAACCGGTCTCAGCCACTTCACGAATATTCTCCGCCTTCACTCCCCCGTCGATCTCAAGCCGGATATCGTAGCCAGAGGCGTCAATCCGCTGCTTACATTCACGCAGCTTATCCATTGCTGCAGGGATGAAGCTCTGCCCGCCAAAGCCGGGGTTCACCGACATCACCAGAATCATATCGATCTTATCCATCACATAGTCGAGGTGAGAGAGTGGGGTCGCCGGATTAAAGACCAGCCCCGCCTTACACCCTTCATTTCGAATCAGCTGCAGGGTACGGTCGATATGCTCTGATGCTTCGGGGTGAAAGGTGATATAGGTCGCCCCCGCGGCGGCAAAATCGGGAACAATACGATCCACCGGCTTCACCATCAGGTGGACATCAATATCGGCGGTCACACCATGTTTACGCAGTGCTTCACACACCAGTGGCCCAATGGTCAGATTGGGGACATAGTGGTTATCCATCACATCAAAATGGACGATATCCGCACCCGATTTCAGGACATTGTCCACCTCTTCTCCCAGTCGGGCAAAGTCGGCAGAGAGAATGGAGGGGGCGATCAGATAGTCTGTCATGGCGATTCCTCAGGTTATATTTCAGAAAAAATAGGGTATCGACTCCGTTTTCGGGTCGAAATCATCGTCCGGCTCCGCGAGGGAGCTACCACTTGAACATCATATCGTCGATCAGTTCGAGCAGTTTCTGTTGGTGACTCTCTTGGGTATCGGTAAAGTCGATCATCACCATCATCGTGCTTTTATCTTCCGGTACAGGAACATCCTGACACATCCGCTTCACCTCGCCTTTGAGCACCACATGGTACTGTTCGATATCGATGGTCAACTGCGCCTGATGGTAGATGTTGATCTGTTGACAGTATTCAGTGCTCCCGCGAAGAAGACACCCTTCTGCAGAGATATCCACCAGCTGAAAGGTGGTAGTACACTCTTCTGAGAAGCAGACCGTAATCTCATACTCCTTATCGGGGTGAAGTCGCTCCATTCGCCGCCGTTCCATACTGTCCAGCACCCGATCAATCGCCTTGGAGACCCCGATACGGATAAACGGTTTATTGAGGAAGTAGAGATCGTGGTGGTGAAAATAGTCGCGAATCGGACCGATCTGCGTCGCCTCGGTCATAATCACCAGCGGTGTGTTGTGATTTTCGAGATCGGCACGAACGGCATCAATCAGACTCGAACCCGACATTTTCCAGTCGAGGAAGATAATATCGGCCATCTTATCTGAACGGACAAACGCCACCGCCTCATCGTGGGAGTGGATATGAACCAACTTTGAACCGGGAAGCTTCTCTTTAAGCGTGGGCTTCATAAAATCAAAGACCTCTTTGGTGTCGACCACCAGCACTACCGGATGTTTTCTCATGTCTCGCTACTCGCCTCGATTCGGGAATGAGCTATTGTAGCCTCAGCCCACCCCCAAAAGACAGTCTCCAACGATAAAAAAAGGGGCCATTTTGGCCCCCATTTCCCCAAGCCAGCAGTTTTTGCAGCAGGGACTTTCCACGATGAAGTGCGACTAGTCGTCTTCAGTCAGCATCTCATATTTGGCACGAAGCTCCTCTTCCGTCTCTTCGTGCTCTGGATCCTTGGGAATACAGTCGACCGGACAGACCTCGACACACTGCGGCTCATCATAGTGGCCAATGCACTCGGTACAGAGCGCCGGATCGATCTCATAGATCTCATCGCCCATGGTGATGGCACCATTGGGGCACTCTGGCTCGCAAACATCACAGTTTATGCATTCATCAGTGATCAATAGTGCCATAGGAAAATTCTCCTTTTAAAATCATTAGTTTACAAATACTGGAGTGAGCCAGTAGGTTATGGTGGCGAATAAAGGCGAGCATTCTACCCTATTCTCTTCTGCAGCGCAGTAGCCACGATGGGATCAACAAACCCTTCAATGTCCCCACCCAGTGCCGCCACCTCCTTGACCAGACTAGAGGAGAGATAACTATACTCCGCTGCAGGGGTGAGAAACAGGGTCTCTATCTGCGGCGAGAGGTGGCGATTCATCCCTGCCAGCTGAAACTCATACTCAAAATCGGAGACGGCTCGCAGTCCGCGGACAATCACCGTTGCGCCGATGGTGGTAGCAAAGTCGACCAGCAGGGTGTTGAAGCCGAGGATCGAGACCCTATTGCCGTGATTCCCAAGCGAGGACTCCACCATCGCGATTCGCTCCTCTAGTGTGAAGAGCGGCCCCTTACCCCGACTCTCGGCGACAGCGACCACGGTGTGCTCAAAAAGACGAGTAGAGCGGAGAATGAGATCGGTGTGCCCCCGGGTCACCGGATCAAAGGTTCCGGGATAGATTGCGGTAATCGCCACTTCAGCCCCCCTCCCCAACCGCATCCACCAGAGTGGAGTAGACCTGCCCCGCACGCTTCTGGCGTCGAATCTGCCAATGGAACGGTGCAAACCACGCCGGATCGACCGCCTGCTCTGACTCCAGATAGAGGCTCCCCCCCTGCCTGAGCCACCCCCTCTCCCCAATGAGGGTCAGAAGTGAGGGCAACATTCCGCTGGAGAAGGGGGGATCGACAAAGATAAGATCAAACGGCTCGCCACCCTGTTGCAGGTAGCGCTCGGCGGTAGTGGTCACCACCTCCCCTTGCGTGGTGCCAAAGGTGGAGAGATGATCGCGAATCGCTGTCGCCACCCCAGGGGCACTATCGACAAAGACCACCTCTGCCGCCTGACGCGAGAGCGCCTCAAGGCCAAGGGCGCCGCTCCCGGCAAAGAGATCGAGACAGCGACTGGCGACAATCTGCGGCTGCAGCCAGTTAAACAGCGTCTCCCGCACCCGATCCGGTGTCGGGCGAACCCCCGGCAGCGGGGGGAAAGGGATCCGTCGTCCCCGCCAGATGCCACCAATAATCCTCAGCTGCGCACGCTGCACGAGCTAAGCGCCACTCCCCGCGCCCACCAGCACCGTCACCATCTTCCGGGGATCGATTCGCTTGCGGAAGACGCGACGAATATCCTCGACCGTCACCGCCTCCACCCGCTGGGGAAAGGTATCCAGATAGTCCAGAGGCAGCTGATAGAAGCCGATCACCGACAGATAGGCGAGGAGATCGCTGTTCGAGTCGATATTGAGGGGGAAACTGCCGGTAATATTGCGTTTCGCCGCGACCAACTCCTTCTCTTCCGGCCCCTTCTCGATAAAGCGGGTCAGCGTCTGCTGGAGCACTGATAGCGCCTCCTCGCGTTGGGCGTTCTTGGTCTGAAGACCGAGAGTGAATGGACCGGGCTGCCGGTAGGGGACAAAGTAGCTATAGGCACTATAGGAGAGTCCCCGCTTCTCACGCACCTCTTCACTAATGCGCGAGGTGAGGCCGCTGCCACCCAGGATGTGATTGCCGACATAGAGCGCAAACTTGTCCGGATCTCCCCGGCGATATCCGGGCTGTCCCCAGAGGATATGGGTCTGGCTTGAGGGGTAAGCGATCTCTATGCGTGCCCCCTGCTCTGGCGCAATGACCTCTGGCAGAGGGGAGGCAGCCTCACCCGGTGGTAGCGGTGACAGCAGCTCGCGCACTATCTCCTCAACCTCACTTCGCGACAGCGCACCGACCACCGCCACCGTCGCATTTTTCTGGACAAAGTAGCGTTGATAGAACTGCTGCATCTCTTTTGCAGTGATCGCTGCCACCCTCTTTTTATCCCCCGAAACCGGATGGGCGTAGGGGTGGTCGGCGTAGAGGGCAGCATAGAAGCGTCTGCTGGCGATAGAGGCAGGCGACTGCTCTGCCGCGGTCAGAGAGACCAGGATCTGCTCCCGTACCCGCTCTACCGCTGACGCCGGAAATGTCGGTTCGGTCAACAGCAGTCGATAGAGCTGTAACGCCTGCTGCAGAAGCTGTGGTTGGGTCAGCGTTCGCAGCGAGAGGGAGATGCGATCACGATCGGCCGAGGCCGAAAAACCGGCCCCAAGGCGATCAAAGCCCTCCGCTATCGCATCGGCATCGAGAGTGCCCGCCCCCTCTTCCACCATCGACGCGGTAAAATTGGCCAACCCGGGCAGATCCCCGTCATAACCACTACCCGCGGCAAAGGAGATCTCGATATCGACCATCGGTAACTCCGGGGCCGCAACAAAGTAGATCGCAGCCCCCCCCTCACTCTGCCACTGCTCAATCTGCGGCGCTGCCATCAGAGAGATGGACCAGAACAGCCCCGTCCCAATCAGCCACAACCGTTTCCAGAACACCATCACTCCCCCTCCTCTGCTGCTGTTGTGGTCTCAGGAATGAGCGTTGCCACCGTCATCCTCTTTCGCGTCAGATACTCTCGTGCCACCTGCTGCACCTGCTCTGCAGTCACGGCGGCGATCTCCGCTACATAGCGATCTTTCTCCTCCCACTCCAGCCCCACGGTCTCGAGCAGCCCGATCTGCAGCGCCTGAGAGAAGACCGAATCGAGTTCATACACCTTTCCTGCCATCACCTGCGCCTTCACCTTCTCCAGCTCTGCTACTGCAATTGGCTCCTGCTGCAGTCGCTCCACCTGCTGCAGCAGCGCCTTCTCCAGCTGTTCGACGGCTACCCCCTGCACCGGGGTACCACTGAGAATAAAGAGTGAGTCGAGACGGGCGGTAAGATCGTAGCCCGCACCGGCAGAGGCGGCGATCTCCGCCCCCCGCACCAGCTCCCGACTCATTCGGGCGCTGTCACCGCCGTCGAGGAGATGGGCTGCCACCTCGAGGGCGTAGGCTCTCCAGCGCTCACTCGCGGTACGCAGTACCGGAACTTTGAAACCGATACGAACCGAGGGGAGTTTCGCCTCCTCTGCCCGAACCACAACCCGCCGCTCTCCCCGCTGTTCCGGCTCATTACGCCGTTTCGCCGGTTTGAGGGTCGATGGGGGGATCGGTCCAAAATAGCGGGTGGCAAGGGCGATCACCGCCTCTGGCTCCACATCTCCGGCGACCACAAGGATGGCATTATTGGGGCTATACCAGAGGTGGTACCACTGTTTGAGATCTTCCACTGAGAGCTGGGCAATGTCATCCCCCCAACCGATGATCGGATTGTGGTAGGGGCTGACCTGAAAGGCGGTGGCCATAAACTGCTCTCCGGTGAGGGCACCGGGATTATCATCGGTCCGTAGCCGTCGCTCCTCCACCACCACTTCGCGCTCTTTGATCACCTCATCCCCGGGCAGGAGCAGACCTCGCATCCGATCCGCTTCAAGACGAAAGCTGACCTCCAGCCGACTCTTCTCCAACTGCTGATAGTAAGCGGTGAAGTCTCTGCCGGTGAAGGCGTTCTCTTTCCCGCCGTTCTCG
>JADFYS010000122.1 GCA_015232955.1 Gammaproteobacteria bacterium | reverse complement strand
TGTAGGGTGGATAAGCGAAGCGCATCCACCTTCCCAGGATGGTTCTGGCGCAAACTTTCAGCAAGGGCGAACTGCTTCCATGTATTTCAGGCATTTCATGCCGCTAGGGCATATACCCAAGAACCCTGAAAACGCTGGTTGCAGAAAGCCGATAAGCGCGACTCTTCTCGGCTCTGGCTCCTGCTTCGCGCTACCTCCTGCATCCTTCTCGACTCCCTGAAATCCACTGTTTCCAGGTATCTTGGGTATTGGGGATGAGCCGGCTGCAAGAACCAATCTCTAAAATTACTTGACTAATTTCACCCAAAACGGCAAAATCCTCGCCTCTTGAAACGGAAGGCTATGTAGCTCAGTTGGTTAGAGCACATCACTCATAATGATGGGGTCGGTGGTTCGAATCCACCCATAGCCACCATATATATGAAATATGCACCGCAATATCTACATGAGAATGTAAACCAGCGTTATAGCTGGTTTTTTTTTGACTGCATTCCCACGCGGAGCGTGGGAATGAGAATAGAAACAACCTAGCCGCGCTGTAACTCCTCCATCTCATCGTCATCCAGGATAAGTGAGCGCTCGGCCTCGCGGATTCCTTGGTCACCACTGGCAAATAGGGCCTCGCCCATCTGTACCAGATTTTTGGTCACATCGTAGAGGTAAGCGGAGTCGTTCATGAGTGAGGTGGCCATATCGGCAGTGATGCGCTCTTTGCGGATCAACTCCTCTAACATGCCGTTGGCAGTGACATCGTTCTCTTCCATTTCAAGACGGATGGCATCAAGAGAGAGGATCGATGTCGGGTCATCCCGGACGAGTTTCATGGCGTTAATCTCTCGTAATACTTCACCGATAAAGAGGCGGATTTTGTTGTATTCGGCACGAATCGATTCATTGTCGGCGCTAATATAACGGACCATATTTTTGTGTAAATGCTTGGTTCCCTTAATCGCTTCGACGATGTCGCGACAAGCTGCCCGGAGGATGAATAACTCTTCGTTCTGTTCCGGCGTCATGACTGTCTGTGCCTGACTGATAAAGGTGATGATCTCGTTGTAGAGGGTTTTGATATTTTTCTCATACTCGGCATCGATATCGATCTCGATCTTTTTGCTCTGTTGATTACTCACCTCTTCAAGATCAACATCGGAGAGGATATCGTGGCGATGCAGGCTAATGCCGTGGGCAATAATTTCAAAGGCATTATCAAACAGATGCAAGGACTCTTTACGAACCGCTTCAAGGGCGGTATCCGGTAGTTCGAGCGCGGATTCAAGGAGGTAGATGGGTTCTGCCTGTTCGCGTCTCTTTTCGGGGATAATGGCGCTTACCAACTTCACCAACTGCTGAATCAGTGGCACCATGATAATCACCCCGGTGATATTGAAGATGGTGTGGAAGATCGCAAGTTTTAGGGTGTAGTCGTCATGGGAGAGGCCGATTGTCAGGGCGATACTCTCGATGACGGTGATCATCGGTTGTAGTGTCACCATAAAGACGACTCCGGCTGCCACCTTAAACAGAACATCTGCGAGCGCCAGCCTCTTTCCGTTAAAGTTGGAGGTGAGCGAGCCGAGCACTGCGGTTATGGTGGTGCCGACATTGGCTCCGATGGTGAGGGCGAGGGCATTCTCGTAGGTCACCTGCTGTACCGATAAGGCGGTAATGACCAGCACCAGCGTCGCATGACTTGACTGCATGATAATCGTGGCGGCAATTCCGACCAGGGTAAAGACCAGCACTCCGGCAAAACCTTCCATGGCGAAGTCGGTCAGATTGATCTGGTTCTGGAAGGTCTCAAACCCCTCTTTCATGTGGTGGATACCGAGAAAGAGAAAGCCGAGGCCTGCAAGGATATATCCAATACCCTTCAGGGTTTTACTGCGTTGAAAGACCATTACCACCCCGAACACCAGCATCGGCATCGCGTAGGCGGAGATTTTTACCTTGAGACCGAATCCGGCAATGAGCCAGGCACCGGTGGTGGTGCCGACATTGGCGCCAAAGATTATCCCCATCCCCTCAATCAGGCCGATAAGGCCGGCGCTTAAGAAAGAGATGGTGATGACTGATACCAGTGAACTGGACTGCATCACTGTCGCTGCAGTAAACCCAAAGCTAAGGCTTTTCCACATTTTGTCGGTACTTTTGCGTAGCACCCGCTCCAGCACTCCGCCGGTAAAAGTGGAAAAGCCCTGCTCTAGCGCGAGCATCCCAAAGAGGAAAATGGCGACACCAGCACTGATCTCCTTAAAATCTTCACTAATCCAGAAGCCGTAGGCGAGTAGGGTTAGAACCGTAGGTAGTATAACTTTGCGTAACATGATTAGACGGTACCTCTGGGTGGTTGAAGATTCAGTTGCAGGCTCTGCGGCATATGAGCGTCCTGCGATACTCCCTGGCCGATGAGGGACGAGTCGTTTGAAGCTGAAGCGAAGGCGAGAATTATCAGAAGCAGTGTGAGTAGTACCATCTTAAGCAGGTGTTTGAACTTTTCGTCTTCTCTCTGTTTCTGTTCCAGATTTAAACGCATCAGTCGTAGCCGTTCTGATTTGGTTGGGATCTTGTCTTTACTGTCATGCATGTCGAACTCCGGGTCATTTTTGAATAGATCGAAAAGAGTGTGGTCTCTCCACACCATGGGAGTAGATCTAAATGCATTTATTACGCCATTGTGTTTTGTGTTTATATCGTTATGTTATTGTTATGTTTAATTAGGTTGGATGCTGGTTGTAGTGGGGGGTAGGGGGTGTAACCAGATGAAAGTGGTCTAGGTTTAACAGAGTCAAAATGGCCAACTCATGGGTATATAGGGCGTGTATGGCGGCGCTGTACGGGCTCTGGTGCTTAATGAACGCTATGGCGCATGGGCGTCATTTGGTTACAGGGGTAATCTTTAAGCAAAAATGAAAACAGCGTTTTTTGGGGGGGAACGGTGTCAGTTCATGGCGCCCGTGCTGAGAGCCTCAATTCAACCTAACAACCCCCCTCAATCCCCCCTTGTCAGGGGGGAGGCTTTGATGTTCTCTCCCTGCTAAGGAGTAACCGTTTAGTCCCCCTTCATTAAATCCCCCTCTCCCATTGGGAGAGGGCCGGGGTGAGGGCTAAAACAGGCCAGGGGAGTGAATGGTTACGCTAAAAGCTCTCCCCAGAGGGTTCCGAAACGCAGTTCGTTAGTGCGCACAACGCATATTTTTTCCATAAAAGAGCGAAAAAGAGCTCAAAATCGGCTAATCTACGCCACCCCAAACTGTAGCAATCACACCGGAGAGAGACGATGTTCACTAAAAACATGACCATAGAGTCCTTTGACAACGATCTGTGGCGGGCGATGCACCACGAAGTTCAACGCCAAGAGGATCACATTGAACTCATCGCCTCTGAAAACTACGCCAGCCCCCGGGTGCTGGAGGCGCAGGGTTCGGTCCTGACCAACAAGTATGCCGAAGGGTACCCACGCAAACGCTACTACGGCGGCTGTGACTATGTCGATACCGCTGAAGAGCTGGCGATTTCTCGCTGCAAAGAGCTGTTTGGTGCCGATTACGCCAATGTCCAGCCCCACTCTGGTTCACAAGCCAACGCTGCGGTCTACATGGCACTGCTCCAGCCGGGGGACACGGTCCTCGGGATGTCCCTCGCTGATGGCGGGCACCTCACCCACGGTTCGAAGGTGAACTTCTCCGGAAAGATCTACAACGCCGTGCAGTACGGTCTGGATGCCGCTACGGGGGAGATCGATTACCCGCAGGTGGAGCAACTGGCCCGGGAACACCGACCGAAGATGATTGTCGCCGGTTTTTCCGCCTACTCCCGTATTGTCGATTGGCAGCGGTTCCGTACCATCGCCGATGAGGTTGGCGCCTGGCTGCTGGTGGATATGGCCCATGTCTCGGGGCTGGTGGCTGCCGGGGTCTACCCCAATCCGGTGGCGATCGCCGATGTCACCACCTCGACCACCCACAAGACCCTACGCGGACCACGAGGGGGGATCATCCTCGCCAAGGCCAATCCGGAGCTGGAGAAGAAGCTCAACTCCACCATCTTCCCCGGAATTCAGGGGGGACCGCTGATGCATGTGATCGCTGCCAAGGCGGTCGCCTTCAAAGAGGCGCTGGAACCGGAGTTTCGCAGTTATCAGCAGCAGGTGGTGGAAAACGCCCGCGCTATGGCAACGGTCTTTAGCGAGCGCGGTTACGATGTGATCTCTGGCGGTACCGATAACCACCTCTTCCTCGTCAGCTTTATCCGGCAGCAACTCACCGGTAAAGAGGTGGATCAGTGGTTGGGTGAGGCCCATATCACCGTCAATAAGAATGCTGTACCCAATGACCCACAGTCCCCCTTTGTCACCTCGGGGATTCGGGTAGGTACTCCGGCGGTCACCACCCGCGGCTTTAGCCGCGATGACTGTCGCGCTCTTGCCGGCTGGATGTGTGACATCATCGATGGGCGGGGAGATGAGGGGATCATTATTACTGCCCGACAGCAGGTGCAGGGGATCTGCAGACGGCTACCGGTCTATGAGCGCTAAATTTCGGTGCGATGCCCCTTTTGCGGTGAGGATGATACCAAGGTTGTAGACTCGCGCATCGCCGATGGTGGCGACTCTGTTCGCCGCCGCCGCACCTGTGGTGGCTGCGGTGAACGGTTCACCACCTTTGAGACTCCCGAGCTGGTGATGCCCCGAATTATCAAAAACAGTGGCGTTCGCGTTCCATTTGACGAAGAGAAGCTGCGTCGCGGAATTATGCGCGCCCTCGAGAAACGGGCAGTGGAGATCGAGAAGGTGAACTGCGCCATCCACCGCATCAACCACCGCATTCGCGCCACCGGAGATCGAGAGGTGAGTTCCCGCCTGCTCGGAGAGTGGGTAATGGAGGAGCTGCGTCTCCTCGATGAGGTGGCCTATGTCCGCTTCGCTTCGGTCTACCGCAGCTTTCAGGATATTAACGCCTTTCAGGAGGAGATTGATCGGATGCAGCACGACGCACCCTCATCAGCACAACCACTGCCCCCACCGGAAGAGAGCAAAGGGTGAGCACGCACCATCAGTATATGGCGCGAGCAGTGGCACTGGCTCGAAAGGGGTTGTACAGCAGTGATCCCAACCCGAGAGTCGGCTGTATTCTGGTCAAACAGGGGGCGATCATCGGTGAGGGTTTTCACCTTCGGGCCGGTGAGGCCCATGCAGAAATCAACGCCCTACGCCAAGCAGGAGCGCAAGCCAGGGGTGCGACCGCCTATGTCACCCTTGAGCCGTGCTCCCACCACGGAAAGACCCCCCCCTGCAGCGAGGCGCTGATCGCCGCCGGTATCGATGAGCTGTACATGGCGATGGAGGATCCCAACCCACTGGTTCGCGGCAGAGGGAAAAAGGCGCTACAAGACCACGGCATCACCGTCCATAGCGGTCTTTTGGCCGCGGAGGCGGAGGCGCTAAACCCGGGGTTTGTGATGCGGATGCGCAGCGGTCGCCCCTTTGTCCGCTGTAAACTGGCGATGAGTGTCGATGGGCGGACGGCGATGGCCTCGGGCGAGAGCCAGTGGATCACCGGCGCTGCCGCCCGCAAAGATCTCCAGCAGCTACGGGCAAGAAGTTCAGCAATCATCACCGGCATCGGCACCGTCCTTAAAGATGATCCGCAGTTAACGGTACGACTGCAAGGGGCCTCACGCCAGCCGCTGCGGGTCATCCTTGATCCCCGTCTCAGCACGCCACCCGGTGCGAAAATTCTCCAACCCCCGGGAGAGGTACTCATCGTCACCGCCAGCAATGAACCTCGGGTAGCCGAACCCCTCACCGCCCTGGGTGTCGAGGTTGTACAGTTAGCACAGGGGCGCGACCGCATCGATCTTCCGGCTCTAATGGCGCTGTTGGCCGAGCGCGAGATGAATGAACTCCATCTCGAGACCGGGGCCACCCTCAGCGGTGCCTTTCTCCGCGCCGGATTGATTGATGAGCTGATCCTCTACATCGCGCCGAAACTGATGGGAGATAGTGCCCGCGGCCTCTTCCACACCCCGGGGCTGGAGAAGATGGCCGATGCAGTGAACCTGAATATCGAGGATATTCGGGCCGTTGGCAGTGACTGGCGCCTGACGATTACCATTCGGAAGTGACCCCCTAACTTGCATGAATGGTGCGGCGTCACCCTCGATTATGAAATGTATTTCACGCTAATGATCATGCCAGATACTTG
>JADFYS010000121.1 GCA_015232955.1 Gammaproteobacteria bacterium | reverse complement strand
AACCTCTCACCGTGGTCCGTTGGCACTCATTGACGGAACTCCCAGTAAGCAAGATATTGAGCTTGCGGCTAGAATAGTGGCTCGTTATGGAAGTGGAAGGATGAGTTCCGAAGTTATCATAGAAGCTAGAGAAGCTGCTGGGGCGGTGTCTGCACTGCAAATTGTCCCGTTTGAGCCATCAGAAATTAAAGACGAGTGGTCGATATGACTACTTATAAAATTGATGCACGCCGACTTTTCTGTCCGATGCCGGTCATCAAGGCACAAGATGCAATATCTCAACTTCAAAATAAGGAGAGATTAGAGGTAGTCGCCACCGATCGAGGTGTTCTCCATGATATACCGGCGTGGTGCAGGATAAATGGACACGATATTGAGCAGATCTTGGAAGAGAACGGTGAGATATCTATCTCAATTCGAGTAAACAAGGAGTAGTTTATGAATGAAACAGCCAACCACCATGGTGATCGCTATCAGGATATTCGCCGCGTAACCGCTATTGGTACCGGCATTGATCTCCTGCTCTCTTTTTTAAAACTTATTTTTGGTTTTATCGGTAATTCTCAGGCGTTAATTGCCGATGGCATCCACTCTCTCTCCGATCTTGCTACAAATGTACTCGTGATAGTGTCGAGTAAACAGGGTGCTAAGGCGCCGGACGAAGATCACCCCTATGGCCATGCTCGAATCGAAACAATGGCTACAGTGGCGCTGGGGCTGGTGTTGGCCATTGTGGGTATAGGTATCGGGTGGGATGCTTATCAGCGCATACTTAACCCTGAAAAATTAATGCAACCGAGTATCTGGGCACTCATGATTGCAATATTCTCTATATTTAGCAAAGAGTGGGTGTACTGGATTACGATTAAAGTTGCAGAAAAACATCACTCTACGCTGTTAAAAGCAAATGCGTGGCACGCTCGCTCTGACTCCATCTCTTCAGTAATTGTGGTATTAGGAATTGCAGGGACAATGCTAGGTTACGCCTCTTTTGATGCCTATGCTGCAGTAGGTGTAGGTATTATGATTATCAAAATTGGAGGAGAGCTAATACTTCAGAGTCTGAAGGAGCTGATGGAGGCTGCGGTAGATAGTGAAGAGGTTAAAAAAATAGAGGGTGTTATTCTGTCGGTTGATGGCGTAAAAGGGTTTCATGAATTACGGACGCGATCGATGGGGGGGAGAACTTTTGTCGATGTGCATATTCAGGTTGAGCCGGCGATTTCTGTTTCGGAAGGGCACTTTATTTCAGAAATGGTGCGTTGGAAACTGCAATCAGAGGTCACCTCAGTAGAAGATACCGTGGTCCATACCGATGTTGAGGATGATCAGAGTGAGGTTGAGCATAAACCACTACGGGCACGCAAAGAGATTATTAATGATATCCTGGAGAAATGGCATTCACTGGGCATCGGTTCTGGTCTGGGTAAGTTTTCAATTCATTACCTCCCTTCTGGCACTAAAGTCATCGTTGTAGTGCATCTCGAGCAGTTTTCGTCCATCGCGGATGCAAGGAGTAGAATGGAACAGATGCAGAAATCTGCCTTGGAAGTGGATGGTTGCGATGATCTCCGTGTCCATTTTTGTGCACACGAATAGTGCGAAAGATTCATTTATGCACCACTATAGAACAATCTGTCCGCGGCGACGCCCTGTAACTCTTTGATGTTATGATGCTCGAAATATGGCATAATCCGTGCGTTATGAAGGGACAGTGAAAATTAAAATGCAGATCCTGCATCAGTGAGAACCTATCACAGAAGGTGATATTTTCTCATCACTACCTAACATCACAGATCAACATACTGACCATTTAACCCTCCGGAGGAACCATGTCAGCAGAAAGCGTTCTCAAACTGATTAAAGATAGTGGCGCAAAGTTTTTTGATTTTAGATTTACTGATACCCACGGCAAAGAGCAGCATGTCACTGTGCCAGTCTGCGAAGTTAGTG
Source organism: Gammaproteobacteria bacterium (assembly GCA_015232955.1). GTDB lineage: Bacteria > Pseudomonadota > Gammaproteobacteria > Thiohalomonadales > Thiohalomonadaceae > JADFYS01. Next base: position 4,313 of record JADFYS010000121.1, on the reverse strand, counting down.
AGGATACCTTTGTAGATGGCAAAATGTTTGACGGTTCATCGATTGAAGGTTGGAAGGGAATTAATGAATCAGATATGATTCTGATGCCAGATCCTACGACTGCGGTAGTCGATCCTTTCACCGATGAGCCGATGGTCAATATCACCTGTAACATTATCGAACCCAACACCATGCAGGGTTACGAGCGTGATCCTCGCTCTGTTGCAGCCCGTGCTGAAGAGTATCTGAAATCGACCGGAGTTGGGGATTCTGCTCTCTTTGGGCCGGAACCTGAGTTTTTCATTCTCGATGATGTTCGTTGGGGATCAGATATTAGCGGAAGCTTCTATAAGGTGGATTCAGAAGAGGCTGAGTGGAATGGTGAGCGGGTCTATTCGGATGGCAATATGGGCCATCGCCCAGGGGTGAAAGGGGGTTATTTCCCTGTACCTCCGGTAGACTCACTTCATGATCTGCGTGCTGCAATGTGTTTGGCGATGCAGGAGATGGGACTTTATGTTGAAGTTCACCACCATGAGGTTGCAACCGCGGGTCAATGTGAGATTGGAACCGGCCCGAATACCTTGGTAAAAAAGGCGGACGAAGTTCAAATCCTCAAGTACTGTGTTCACAATGTTGCCCATAGCTACGGTAAAACCGCAACCTTTATGCCTAAGCCACTGGTAGGGGATAACGGTAGCGGAATGCATGTTCACCAATCGATCTCTAAGGGTGGGACCAATATCTTTTCGGGTAATGAGTATGGCGGTTTATCAGAGTCTGCGCTCTACTATATCGGTGGAATTATCAAGCATGCGCGTGCATTAAACGCCTTTGCCAATAGTTCAACTAACTCGTATAAACGACTGGTTCCTGGCTTTGAAGCACCGGAGATGTTGGCCTACTCTGCACGCAACCGCTCTGCAGCGATTCGTATCCCCTATGTCCAAAACCCAAAAGGCCGGCGTATAGAGGTCCGTTTTGGGGATCCAACAGCCAACCCTTATCTCTGCTTCTCCGCCTTTCTGATGGCCGGTCTTGATGGAATTTTGAATAAAATTCACCCTGGTGAAGCGATGGACAAAGACCTTTATGATCTGCCGAAAGAAGAGAAGGCGAAAATCCCGACAGTATGCTCCAGTTTTGATCAAGCTCTTGACTGCCTGAATGCTGACCGTGAGTTCTTAACCGCAGGTGGGGTCTTCTCTGATGATATGATTGACGCATTTATCGAATTAAAGATGACAGAAGTAACCCGTCTACGCATGACCACTCACCCAGTTGAGTTTGATATGTACTACTCTTGTTAAAAAGATAAGGGTCTACTGCAGGTTTAAGACGCCCCCATTTGGGGGCGTTTTTCTTTGACTGTGCAGGGTATTTCAATGGGACTATCTAAAAAGAAAAAGGGACTTTCACAGAATTTTAGTCATCTTCTCGATCATATTTGTACTGTAATTTTGCAACTGAATGGAGCGGGAACCGTCCTCTATATCAACAACTCTGCAGAGATCTTGTTAAAAACCAGTGCCCACCATGTTCTTGGTTTGCAGATACAAGAGGTGATTCGCGATGAAGGGCTACTTCAGACAATTGAAGAAGTGAAATGCGACCACATTACTGTCCGCAGGAGAGGAGTCACGCTCTATCTTGGATCGGGCAGCTATGAACCGGTCAACTTTTTGGTAACACCCATCTCTGTTCATGATCAACCTAGCCCCGATCTTTTAATTGAGATCGTTCGAATTGAGCACCAGCTTCGTGCCAGTCGTGAAGAGGGTTTGGTTGCTCAGCAGTATGCTACCCGCGCACTGGTTAGAGGTTTAGCGCATGAGATTAAGAACCCACTGGGTGGTCTGCGTGGAGCTGCACAACTGCTGGAGCGAGAGCTGCAGAGCGATGAGCTTAAGGAGTATACCCAGATCATTGTTGAAGAGGCTGATCGTCTAAAAGCGTTGATTGATCGAATGCTTGGTCCCAAAACTCCGAGTAGACAACAGAATATCAATCTTCATGAAGTGCTGGAGCGGGTTCGTCAGGTGATTAGTGCTGAATCTGAACAAGGGATTGAATTGATACGGGATTATGATCCAAGTATCCCAACAATTATTTTTGATAAAGACCACTTGATTCAAGCAGTTTTAAATCTGGTGCGTAATGCGTTACAGGCGGTTGCACCAAAAGGAGGCAGAATTACCTTAAAAAGCCGCTCTCTGCGACAGTATACTATTGGTGCAAAAATGCACCGATTAGTTGCAAAAATCGATGTAATCGATAATGGCCCCGGAGTAGATGAAGTGATGGGAAAAAGTCTGTTTTTACCCATGGTCACAGGTAAAGAGCAGGGGAGTGGTTTGGGATTACCGATAGCACAATCATTGGTTAACCTGAATGGGGGCATGATTGAGTGGGACAGCTATCCAGGGCAGACTCGGTTCTCGATTCTAATCCCGATCCTCAATCATGAACTGAAGTGAAGCTTGAAGATTGGCTCTGCGTATACCCAAGCACCCTGAAAACGCTGGTTCGAGAAAGCCGACTTATGCGTTATGAAGAGTTTGAATCGAATGGCTATTCATGCGACTTCATGCCTTGAATAGCCACGCTTCCCGACTCCCTGAAATCCAGAGTCTCCAGGTATCTTGGGTATAGAGAATAGGGAATTTAGATTGAAGGAGCACAAGATGAAGCAACTACCTGTTGTATGGGTTGTGGATGATGACCGATCGATTCGCTGGGTGCTGGAAAAAGCACTTAAGCAGGGGAGTATGCATGTAAAGTGTTTTGAAAGTGGTGATGATGCGCTCTCTGCTCTACCACGGTCGAAACCTGATGTGATTATGACGGATATCAAGATGCCGGGAATAAGCGGTATAGAGCTGCTATCACTCCTCAACCGTCAATATCCCGAAATACCGGTGATTATAATGACCGCCTATTCAGATCTTGATAGTGCCGTATCTTCATACCGCGAAGGCGCCTTTGAGTATCTGCCCAAACCATTCGATATCGATTCAGCTGTTAGCCTGGCAAATCGTGCTGTTGAGTTTAGCCGTAAGAACAGAAAAGTGGCGACAGTTGCAGAGAGTGAAGAGGGGCAGAAAGAGCAGAAAAGCTCATCCCGTCAACAGGAGATCATTGGTGAGGCACCGTCAATGCAAGAGGTGTTTCGATCCATCGGCCGCCTCTCGACATCGAATATCAGTGTCTTAATCACAGGAGAGTCGGGAACAGGGAAGGAGCTGGTAGCGCATGCACTTCACCGCCACAGCCCAAGGCGAGATGCCCCTTTTATAGCCATAAACACTGCAGCGATACCAAAAGATCTCTTGGAGTCAGAACTGTTTGGACATGAAAGAGGTGCGTTCACGGGCGCACAAAGCGCAAGAGAGGGCCGCTTTCAACAAGCTGACGGTGGAACACTTTTTCTGGATGAGATAGGAGATATGCCCGCTGAGCTGCAGACCAGACTTTTAAGAGTCTTGTCTGATGGAGAGTTTTATCGAGTGGGTGGACATCGTCCGGTAACCGTGGATGTCAGAATATTAGCAGCAACACACCAGAACCTCGAGAAACGGGTCGAAGAAGGGCTGTTTCGAGCGGATCTTTTTCATCGTCTTAATGTTATTCGGATCCATGTTCCAGCGTTACGCGAAAGGAAAGAGGACATTCCTCTACTCACCGCTCATTTCCTCCGTAGCATCTCCAAGGAATTGAAAGCCGAGCCTAAGAGGATCCTCAATGAGACGATGGAGTATCTGCAGAAGCTGGATTGGCCGGGGAATGTTCGTCAGCTGGAAAATATCTGCCGCTGGATCACCGTAATGGCACCAGGACAAGAGGTGAAGCGGGAAGATTTACCTCCAGAACTGGTGATACGGGAGAAAGCGCAAGCGGAGAGTGAAGCGTGTTCGTGGATGCGGGCATTAAGAAAAGAGGTGGATCTGAAATTATTACAAGGTGAAGGTCGCATCATCTACACCGTTATCCCGCAAGTTGAGGAGATCCTAATCGATGCTGCGCTGCAAATTTGTGGTGGTAGGCGATCCAAGGCAGCAGAGCGGTTGGGTTGGGGAAGAAATACGCTAACAAGAAAAATAAATGATCTTGGGCTGAATTACAAAGAGTAACCGCAGCATCGAGGCCATACACATCACATGAAAACCTATCTCGACTGGTCTACTTATCAGGATGCTGGGCTTGGTGACGCCTATGCCGATATTCCCAAGCAGGGGGGGGACTTCGCCCGTGCGGTTGCAGTCTGTATTAAGAGCGGCCTCTGTGAGCAGCCTGAGCGTAAAGGGGTGATGTGCCCCAGTTTCCGTATTCTTGGC
>JADFYS010000120.1 GCA_015232955.1 Gammaproteobacteria bacterium | reverse complement strand
GATTATTGAAGTCGGCAAAGGCGGGTGTGGTCTTGCGCACCCCGATAAGTCGTTGCAGTCCACTAAAGATCCGCGCCTCCACCGATCCGTGGTGATGGCGCTTCTCCGCCTTTTCCCAGTCAATTCGGGGGCGATGCATCCAGCGGTTATCTCCCGCCTTCGCCTCATCACTCATAAAACTACAGTCATTGAGGGTTCCGATCTCATCCCCGTAGTAGAAGAGTGGGATACCGCCAAAGGAGAGAATCATCCCATGGAGAAGGAGGATTTTGAGGATGGCACGGTCAGTGGCCTGTTCATCACCCGACTCAAGGGCACTCTCAAGACCGGCGAGGGAGGCGAGGGAGCCGGAGATCCGGGCATCCCCCGTCTTTTCATTCACCCCGAAAGGGAGTCCACGCGCCCCCGACTCTTCATATTTTCCGGTGAAATAGTCGATGAGAAAGCGACGATGAGATTTGGGGTGGTAGTCGGCGCGAATAATGTCATTATCATCAAAACCGAGGCCGATATCGTCATGACAGCGGACATAGTTGAGCCAGGTGGCGCGATCAAGTTTGGTTGGCAGGCTTAACAACCCCTGATTCAGAAGTTTGGCATTCTTGGTTGCCAATGCGTCCCACAGCAGCGCCATAAAGCTGGCGTTATAGGCGATCTCACACTCCTTGGCGATCACCGCATCTTCACCAAAATACTTAATGATCTCCAGAGGTGCGACGATCGCCTCGGCAATAAAGAGGACACCCGGAGCGGTCACCTGACAGCAATCTTTCATCAGCTGCAGGATAAGATGCGCTTCGCGTTCATTCTGACAGGTAGTTCCGATCTTCTTCCAGAGGAAGGCGACCGCATCGAGGCGGAGGATATCAACTCCGCGATTGGCCCAGAAGAGGAGTATATCCACCATCTCGATAAAGACCGCCGGATTGCTGTAGTTGAGATCCCACTGATAGGAGTTGAAGACGGTCATCACCCACTTCTCCATCTCATCATCCCAGGTGAAGTTACCGGGTGAGGTCTCGGGAAAGACCTCCGGCATCGTCTCTTCAAACATATCGGGAATATCACGATCCGCAAAGATGTAGAAGTAGTCCTGATAGTGGCGATCGCCCTGGCGCGCCTTCTGTGCCCACTCATGTTCGCGTGAGGTGTGGTTGACCACCACATCGAGGGTGAGAAGCATTTCGCGTTGATGCATCGATCTGACCAACGACTCGACCTGCCCTAGATTACCGATCCGTTCATCGATAGCGCGAAAATCACTCACCGCATAGCCTCCATCGCTGGCACCTGCGGGACACGGCATCATCGGCATGATATGCATCATATTGATCCCCAGCTCCTGAAGATAGGAGAGTTTGGTCTGGAGGTTCTCAAGATTTCCGGCAAAACCGTCAGCATAGAGCGCCATCCCCACCCACTCTTGGCTCAAAAACCAGTTGTGGTTGCGCTCCCGCTCCATATCTCTCTTTTCCAGATCTTCACTGCGTTCGATGTAGCGCCGCGCCATCACCTCCACCAAGCGGATGATCTGCTCACGAAAGTCGGGACGATCACCATACAGGGTCTCAAACAGAGAGTGGATAGCATAAAAATTGGCCCCGAGGCGGGTATAGAAGTGACGAATGTTCTTGCGCTGAATATCGGGGTTCAGAGCATCAAGGATCTCATTGAGAAGGGAGTGGGAGACCTGTTCGTACATTAGTTATCCTCGGTAAAATTGATCGGGTGAAAAAGGAAATCGGCAGCGAAAACCGCTGCCGAAGTACTCCGCCTGGTTCTATGATTTGCAGTAGTGGGCTATTTTATTTAAGCTAAATCCCCCTCAACCCCTCTTTCTCAGGGGAGATTTTCAAGAACCTTGTCCTAGAGCGCCCACTGTTGGAGTAGCTTTTGATAAACAAGAGGATCGGCGATAGTCGCACCTCGTTGTGCCACCACCCGTGACGCAAACTGCTGCGCCCGTTCGAGGGTTAGGGCGAGCGGCCAGCGTCGAAGGAGTCCGGCAATGGTCACCGCTGTAAAGGCGTCACCAGCACCCACTGTATCCACCACCTCTATCGTCCCTTGGGGGCGGACATGGCAAGGATCGCTGTTTTGACTAAAGAGGGTAGCCCCTTCTGCCCCACGGGTGAGGAGGAGCCACTCCGGGCCATAACGACTCTGTAGTCGCGCCACCTTTTCACTCTGGCTCCCCTCCCCCGCTTCGAGGAGATCCAACTCCTGATCATTGATCTTCAACCACCGCCCCCCCTGCAGCAGCCGCAGGAGCTGTTCCCGTGTCCACCATGGGGAGCGAAGGTTGACATCGACAAAGGCTCTGCCAGGGAAGCGTTGCAGTAGATGGTCAAGGGCTGCAGCAGAGACCGGCTGCCGCACCCCAAGCGATCCATGATAGATCAACTCTGGCTCCATCTCTGGAAAGAGACTGCTATCGATATGATCGTAGGCGCAGTCGGCGACGATCTCAAACTCCGGCTGCCCTTCCACCAGATGCACCGTCACCCGACCGGTCGCACGCTCAGGATCGTGCTGCACACCAGCGGTAGCCATCCCCCATTGCTCCATGGTGGTGGTGATCATCTCAGCCTCAGCATCGGAACCGATGCGACTGATGAATAGCGGTTCAAATCCCAGCCCCTGAAGATGCCACGCCACATTAAACGGGGCGCCACCGAGCACCCGACTCCCATCTTCAAAACAGTCGAAAAGCACTTCACCAAAGATGACTGGAACCTGATTCATGGTCTCTCCCTATAACGATTCTGTTGCGTTGCCTGTGGGATCCCGAAAATTAGAGCAGAAAATCCTTTACCGTATCGGGATAGAAGTGAGCCAGCCCCTCAAGAATGCCCGCGCTATAGTTGCCGTTCATGGCGTTAAAACCGCCGTGGGCAAGATAGAGCAGATCCCCATTACCCGCCGCATTCGCCCTGGTAACGGCTATTTCCACCACTACCGGCATCGCATTGGCCACCAGCACTGCAGGAATGGCACTGGCGAGAAGCTGAATATCGTTACCGCTATCGCCGGCAAAAAGAGTCCTGTTACGGCCAATTCCCAGATAGTGCTGGACAAATTCCACTGCGTGCAGCTTGTTGGCACTTTGCGGCAGAATATCGAGTAGACCAATCCCCGCCGGTTCATCAATACTCCAGACCAGGCAGTGACGAATACCATAACGGGTCAAGCGTTGCTCCACCTGCTCTGCCAACGCCTGCTGATCCTCATTCAGTGAAAAATAGTAGCTCAGTTTATAGGTGCTCTGTTTACCATGCTCCTGCAGGCGCAGTGCCCGAATATCACGCAGATAACCAGACAACTGATCTCGGCTATGCCCATTCCAGTCTCCGTGAATCTCCTGTTCCCACCGCTGCCAGAACTGCCACTCCCCTTGAGGAGCATCGTAGATCGCTGCACCGACATCGGCAATGATGTAGTTGGGCTGGGGAAGACAGTAGTTCTCAATCGCCTGCACCACCCGTTTCAGATCGCGCCCACTGACATAGGCAAGGGTAAAGCCGGACTGCGTAACCACCTGACTGAAGGTGCGACGAGCCAGGGGAGACTCCGGCTGTTCGCCATTGGGAAGCAGGGTGCGATCAAGATCGGTACAGAGGAGAAAGGGTGAAGACATCTAGCGATCTCCAGAGGAGAGCTCGTTCTGTTGAGGGGGGAGACGACAGCTGGCGTAGAAATCGTAGTAGTTGATTGCATCGAGGATTCCGGCAGCACCATGGGCTTTTGAGAAGTAGATGCTGTCACTCTTTTCAAGTCGAGAGAGCTCCTCATGGTGACGATTTCCCACCACCACTGCCAAGGTGTTACCGCGCATCATATCCTCATCGGCCCCGGATCCCCCTGCCACCAGGATATGTTCCAGCGGAATCCCCCAGATAGAGGCCATATAGCGCAGCGCCAACCCTTTGGAGGCGCGCACCGGGATGACATCGAGAAACTGGCCAAAAGAGAGAATGACATTGGCCGCCTGCTCTTCCTGATGCAGCAGCTGTACCAGCTCCTCCTGACAAGGGGCTTTCTCGGGATCGTAGTAATAACTGATTTTAAAACGGCTCTGTTCGATCTTCGGCTGCCGGGTCAGTCCAGGGAGACCATCGAGAAGACGACTGATCACCCGTGGAGTCCACTGCTTCTCGATATGGCGTGTCCAGGCGGTATCTTCAGTCAACTTCGGGGCGTAGTGGATTGCGGTGCCATCACTGGTGATGAGAACATCGGGTTCAGGGATGTTGTTCTGGCGCATCACCGCCAGTGCCGAATCGAGACGACGGCCGGTGGCAATGCCAAAGGCGGAACATTTACGATTGTCGCGCAGCACCTGAATCAGATCCTGAAGAGCGTCTGGCTCCGCCAACAGGTTCTGATCGAGATCGGTAAAGATGGCGCGATCGGCATAGAGCAGAGCACGGCGTGTGGTAGAAGTACGCTCCAGCGGTTGTACCGTCTTTTTAATGATCGGCCGCACCATATCGAGATAGTGTTGGGCGTGAGAACTCCAGGCGTAAAATTCACGCACCCCTTCAAGACCAGAGATAGCCCGCTTCTGCCACCCCTCCCAATCCATGAGAACCTGTTTAATCCCCCGACGAATATCGTCAATATCGAGGGGGTTGATCAACACACCGTTATTGCAGTTCTCGAGAATATCGGTAGGACCACCATCTTCGGTGGCCACTATCGGTAGACCACTGGCAGCAGCCTCAATCAGGGTCAGGCCAAAAGGTTCGGTGAGGGCGGGGTTGACAAAGACGCCACCAGAAGCGGCCGTAAGACGGTAGATAAGGGGGACATCCGCCGCAGAGTGGTGCTTGGGGTAAGCGATCCGCCCATAGAGGTCGTAGCGGTCGATGAGCTGAAGTATTTCGGTTAAAACCTCTTGCGAACCGTTATCGAGATCGCGGATATCATCCCGATTACCGGCGATTATCACCAGATTGGCACTCTCCTGCAGCTCTGGATCCTCCCCAAATGCGGTCACCAGCGCCGCAATATTTTTGCGGGCGTCGGGACGGGAGAGGGCGAGAATGATCGGTTTTTCACTCACCCGCAGAAAACGGGCGATCTCACTCCCGATCTCGGTCTGCCACTCATTTCCCTGTGGTGGATGAAACTGAGAGAGATCGGTTCCCGGTGGGATGACCTGCATCTGCTTGGGTTGATAGTAGTCGTAGAGTTCGTACTGCTCTTCGATCTCCTGTCGGGTACTGGTGATCACCCGCTCTGCTGAAGAGAGGGTCAACTCTTCGGCATTAATGCGCCGCGCCATGTTATAGCGCTCTTCAATGGTCTGCGCATTCAGACCCGAAGCGAGGAGTCGTCGCCGCTTTACCCGCCCAAGAGAGTGGCCCGTGTGAATAAGGGGGAGCGCAAGGACATGAGAGAGACGACTGCCGACATAACCGGCATCGGCATAGTGGCTATGGATGAGATCGGGCCTTCTCTCCTGTCGCTGAAAGTAGTTGATTACATTATCGACATAGCCATCAAGATGGTCCCACAACACCTCTTTTGGGAGGTACCCCTCCGGCCCCGCCTCAATACGAACAATTGCGGTTCGCTCCGAGATCATCTCCAGAGGTTGGGCGTACTCCTCATCCACCTTGGGATCCCGAATGAGACGGGTGAGAAGTTCGACCCGCGCTACTCCTGGCTGCTCACCAAGGGCACGCGCCAGTTCGAGCACATATTTGATCTGTCCTCCGGTATCGGAGTCCCGTCCCAGCTCCAGCCGCTCTCCCCGAATCAGGCCATGGACGCTAATCAGACAGAGATAAAGTCCCTCTGAACCACCCTCATCTTGACTCATCGACTTCACTCCTCAGTTCTCTTCTCTATTTATTCCATAACTTATGTTCACCAGAACTCTTATGCCAAAAACAGCTAAAAACGCTGGTTTAAGAGAGCCGATAAGCCCGACTCTTCATCGTTATGAATCCGTTAAACCTTGTGACTACTGATGCGACTTCACACCTTCCTTAGGTAACCACTCTTTTCGGCTCCCTGAAATCTACGGTATCTCGCTGTTTTCGGTATATCTGGAGACGATTCACCATAGCCCATAGCACTGCTCAATAGCCAAGGCTTTGGATTCAGCTGTACCATTCTACACAGATTTTGGCGATGATTCACCTCTGGCGGGTCGTGTTAATTGCATATTCGACCTCCAGGGTATGCTCCTCTCCCGGCTGGAGTAGAGGGCGATCGGCGAGAGCGTTGGCGGTCTCGACACAGATCATCTGACGATAACTCTCAT
>JADFYS010000011.1 GCA_015232955.1 Gammaproteobacteria bacterium | reverse complement strand
CGGCAACTGCCAGTTCGGGGTTAATGGTGCGATAGTTCTCCGCCCAGGCTTGGGCGACATTGGCCAGAGTATCGGAGCCCTTATTCTGGATGACGACACGATCCGCTGCGACAGCAGCGGATGCGGACCAAAGTGCGGTCGCGGCGAGTGGTGCAAGTAGAAAGTGTCTTAGTTTCACGACAGCTCACTCCGTAGTAGTTGCTAAACTAAAACTTTAAAATAATACCAGAGATTAGTTACAGAAAGATGAATTTTAGGTTAACGATTTATGACGACGATCACCACCTTTATCGATTGATGAAACGACTACCAAGAAGGGGGGGGGTGCAGGGTGTGTATAACTTCTCATTTCTCTTTATGTTATGGTCATATCGCTATGATTATAAAGAAATAATTCCGCTATTTAGGCTTGGTGCCATATCTTGCCACCGCTGGAGCAGATACTATAGCCATACCCTTGGTAATGATATTGAAATAATGTTGTAATATTACTGGTATCGGGTGTAGACTCGGATACTGTGGAGTGCGTTCACTTGGGGTTATCGGGAGGACGGCTTCGGCAGCGGCAGCTTTAGAATATGGCAATAGCCTATTATTATAATATTCTAATGCGCTAATTATGATTGACTACTAACTTTAAAATATACGAGGAAGTTATGCGCGGCACAAATCCAATCGCTTCCCTATTGGGAAACTCACCATTTAAACCGATGCAGCTCCATATGCGGGCTGTGAAGGAGTGCACCTCCCATGTCCCTGAACTGTTTGCAGCGCTCATCGCCAACGATGATGCGCGGCTGAAGCAGGCGCAAGAGGCCATTTTCAGCAAAGAGCATGAGGCGGATGAGATTAAGAACAACCTGAGGGCACATCTCCCCAAAGGGCTCTTTATGCCGGTAGATCGCCGGGATCTGCTCACCCTGCTTGACAGTCAGGACAGTATCGCCAACACCGCCCAGGATATTGCCGGGCTGCTGATGCAGCGCAAGATGGAGGTGCCTGAAGAGATGAAAGATGCGCTGGTGGAGTTTGTCCAGCGCTGTGTTGATAGCAGTGACCACGCTGCATCGGTGATTGAGGAGCTGGATGAGCTGGTGGAGATGGGATTCCGCGGTCGGGAAGCAGCTCGGGTGGATGAGATGATCGATAGTCTGATAGCGGTTGAAAATGAGACCGACCAGATGGGGATCAACCTCTGCCAGATCCTCTTTAAACATGAGGATGAGATGAAGCCGGTCTCTGTCATCTTCTGGTATCAACTGCTGCATGAGATAGGTGCCCTGGCCGATCACGCTGAAAAGGTGGGTAACCGCCTCCGCCTGTTGATTGCGCGTTAAGGGCAGGCGTTCACTTTCAGTGCTCACTTCGTTGCCCGTTGTTGGGAGCGGCGTGAGGAATAGACATCCAAATTTGAGGAAAAAGTACGATGGAAATTATTGCGGAGTATAGCCAGATCTTTATGATTATGGCGATTGTCTTCGGGTTTTATATGACCTGGGGTATCGGTGCCAACGATGTGGCGAATGCCATGGGGACCTCGGTCGGTTCGGGGGCGATAACGGTTAAGCAGGCGATTATTATCGCTGCTATCTTTGAGTTCGCCGGCGCCTTTATCGCAGGAGGGAGTGTAACCAGCACCATTCGTAAAGGGATTATCGATCCCGCGACAATGGCGGGCACGCCGGAGCTGCTGGTCTACGGGATGTTGGCGTCACTCCTTGCCGCTGCGGTCTGGCTGATGATCGCCTCTACCCGCGGTTGGCCGGTCTCCACCACCCACTCCATTGTCGGAGCACTGGTGGGATTTGCCGTTGCCGGCATCGGCATGGAAGCGGTCAAATGGAGCGCGGTGGGAAATATTGTCGCTAGCTGGATCGTCTCACCACTGGTGGGTGGCGTGCTGTCGCTGCTGCTGATGCTCAGTATTCGCAAGTTGATTCTTGATACCGACAAACCGTTTGATATGGCGAAGCGCTATGCGCCGATCTATGTCTTCCTGGTGGGGTGGATCGTCTCGTTGGTCACCCTGTTTAAAGGGCTGAAACACCTTAAGCTCGAGTTATCAGCGGTAGAGAGTTTTCTTGCAGCGACGGTGATCGGTCTTGTTGTGGCGTTTGTCGGTAAGATGATGGTGGACAAGATCAAAATTGACGCGGATGCCGATCGTGACTTTCACTTCGCCAGTGTCGAGAAGGTCTTTACACCACTCATGATCTTTACCGCAGCGGCGATGGCCTTTGCCCACGGTTCTAACGATGTCGCCAACGGTATCGGACCACTGGCTGCGGTGGTGTCGATTATTGAAAGTGGTGGTTTAGTGGGACAGAAGTCTGCACTGCCGATGTGGATCCTCTTCCTCGGGGCTGCTGGTATCGTCATCGGTCTGGCGACGATGGGCTACAAGGTGATGCAGACGATTGGTGTCAAGATCACCGAGTTGACCCCGACCCGTGGTTATTGTGCCACGCTCGCGGCTGCGACTACGGTGGTACTGGCCTCAAAAACCGGTCTTCCGGTCTCTACCACCCAGATCGCGGTGGGTGCAGTGATGGGGGTCGGTTTCGCTCGAGGGATCGGCGCCGTGGATATGCGGGTGATCGGTAATATCGTCATCTCATGGGTGATTACCCTGCCTGCAGGGGGTATTCTTGCTGCTCTCTTCTACTTTATGTTTAAAGGCATCTTTAGTTAAGATTGCTGTAACTGGAGTCGGGGTTCGCTGCTGTGCGAACCCCGTTACTAAGAGACGCATTCTGGTTCCCACGCTTCTGCGTGGGAATCGATACAGAACTTCAATCAGCGCAGAATCGATCCGTTAAAACAACTACTTCCGTGAAACCAGGAGATGGCTCTCCTGAGAGAGTTGTTTTTGGCCGAGAGCGGTATTCACCTCTACGCAGAGCGTGGAATGAGAAGAAGGCAGCTTGAGGCGTCTTGAATTATGGTTGCTGCGAACTATTCAGGAGAGGGTGTGATCTGCTATCGCTATCCACATACGACCGTCACTCCCGCGCAAGGGGGAGTTCAGAGCCACCGTAACCGGACTTCCGCCTCTGCGGGAGTGACTGACTACTGGCTGTCCTGTACATCTGAATAATTACGACTGCCAGGGGTTCGCCGCTGAGCGAACACGGCAGATAAGAGAAGTTTATGGTCAAACTTACACTCAAACCGATCCCGGATCTGCAACAGATTAAAGGGATCTCTTTTCCTGGCGATATCACCTTTCGTCAGCTTTTGGTCACCGGTCCTCCCGGTTGCGGTAAAAGCACACTGGTGGAGAGACTTAACGGCTGGCCTGATGAGGGCTATATTGACCTCTCATTCAATAAGTGGTGGACTGCACAGAGTCTCTCGCTTCGTCCACGCCAGGTTCATCTTGGCATCCCCTATACAGACCACGAAGATGCTTATGCCGTCTTTGATCAAGAGTGGATTGCGCTAGAGCAGTCGCCGACCATCGCCTATGAGCGGGTGCAGATTCCACCGGAGAAACACCGTTTTTATCAGGTCAACTGGCGCAAGCGCTATGTCTTTGAGTTTCTGCTGCCTCCGGCAGAGGAGATCTTCAACCGTCGTCTCAAGAGGAGGGGGAAGGGGACCCATGTCGTCGACTCTGCCATCGATGAGCAGCTGATTCGACGACAGTGTGAGGCCTATATGTTGATAGGTCACCACCTGCAGCAGCAGGGTGTTTATTGCTATCTGCGCAAGGATATTGATGCCCAACCTGAGCAGATTATCGGCTTGAGTGAGGAGTAGTTCGATGGCAAAAGCGGAAAAAGGTTTTATTAAGCGGCTGATGGACACCTTTGAGGGGCTGAACGAGTGTGAAGAGGTCGAGATCAAAGACTCCTACCACCTTGGTTCGAAAAAGATTCGCGTCACCAACCGTGACTACCCGTTGCAGATCAATCTTGGGCCGAAAGGAAAAGAGCTTCACATCTACCCCGAACCGATTATTATCACCGAAGAGGAGAAGAGGGTATTTAAATTCTATATCATCTTTGACCCGGACACCTACTACAATGATGTAGCGGGGTTTATCCGTCTTGATGAGGGTGAAACCCTGCTCCTGAGTCGTGATGATCCCCTGCAGAAGGCGTTCTTCGCTATCCCCTCCTATATCTCTAGCCGCCACCTCAGTATCAGTCAACATAACGGCGGGGTTGAGCTGAAAAACCACGCAACTGATCTCGGAAGCTGCGTCGCCCCGTTAATTAAAGAGAAGAAGGCAAACCGAATCCTCAAGCTCCGCTTTCGGAGGCTGGAGCGGCTCAAAGAGATCTTTGGTGGCAAGATTGAGCTTCAAACGCCAGCAGATGCCCTCTCTCTAATACAGGCGGTAAATGCTGTTATGGAGAGAGAGGTTCATCGTCCTTTGAACCTCGAGCAGAAGCCGGGGGGGGTGGTAGAGCTGGCAAAGCAGCGCAAGCGGGTGATCATCATCGGTGATCTTCATGCCAAACTCGATAACCTGCTCGCAATTCTAAGCCAGAACCACCACCTTGAGGCGCTGGAGAGTGGCGATGGGGTGGTGGTGATTCTGGGGGATGCGGTCCATCCAGAGGAGGAGGGACTCTACGGTGAGATGGAGAGTTCTATGTTGATGATGGACTTTATCTTTAAGCTAAAGCTCGCCTTCCCTAAACAGCTCTACTACCTTCGCGGCAATCATGACAGCTTTGATGATGATTTTGCCAAAGGGGGGGTTCCGCAAGGGATCGTCTGGGAGAAGACGCTGAAGCAGTGTCGGGGCGACGAGTATCTGCAGGAGATGAAAACCTACTATCAGCGTCTACCCTATCTCGCCTATAACAAGCGGGTGATCATTAGCCATGCAGCACCCCCCACCTCAACCGTGACCCTTGAGGATCTGATTAATATCGAACAGGGGAGCAAGCTGTGTACAGAGTTGAATCGCACCCGACTCTACACCTCGAGCCGGGGCACCGGTTACAAGCAGGGTGATGTGAAGCGGCTGCGCAAGACTCTGGGGGTTGATAAAGATGCGGCTCTGGTGGTGGGACACACCCCCTACTCCGCAGAGGATACAATCTGGACCAATATCGGTGGCATCGATAACCACCATGTCGTCTTCTCTAGCGGCCAAGATTGGGTCGGGACGATAACCCTAATTGAGGATACGGCTTACCCCTTCCGTTATCACGCCGAGCCTTTGACCGAAGTGATAAACCGTATCGAGTAGAGCGCGCCCTACATCTTTTTCAGGGTCTTAAGCCCCTTTTTGCGCTGGGCATGGATCACCTTAATCGTACGGCTCAGTTTTTTGGATCTTTTATCACTGGTTTCATTTTGCAGTTCGCTAATCAGCTCTTTCTCTTTCTTCTTCAGCTTTTTTAGAACACTTTTGACGCACTTCTTCTTTTCGCAGTTCACCTTCTCATCTTCACCAAGGATCTTCTGTACCACTTCACTCATCGTATGCGATGCCATTTGAACCACCTTAGAACTAGGTTAATTACGCTGTAGTTAAAGAGGCGGGCTGTTGTTGCCAGCCCACCTCAGTCATTTTCTGTTACCGACAGATCCTACCACAATCTCCGGCTAGTGTAGGTATATTGGCCGGAGAAGATGGGGAATGCCCCAAGGCTGCTTCGAATGGGTGTCAGAAGCAGATGATACCTCTATTTCATCGCCTCGCCCAACTCATCTTCATCCAGTGCCAGGGCGTGCTCGATGCTGGTGGTATCAGGATCTGGCGCACGGAAGAGTGAACCACCGACAGCGATCAGTTTTGTCGCAATATCGTAGGCGTAGGCGGTGTCATTCATCAGCGATGTCCCCATCTCAGGTGTGATTTTTCCTTCACGAATCAGGGTGTCAACCTGGTTGTTAAGGTAGGTGTCCGCTTCATCTACCTGAACCTTTAACTGGTCGAGAGAGAGGATGCCGAGGTCATTGTCCGGTTCATTGCGAATCTCCTCCATCTCTTGCAGAATGGTCGCAATCTGCTCACGGATACTGAGGTACTGTTCGCGAATATGAGGGTTATCGGAGTGGATATAGATGGTGTAGTTTTTGCGCAGATGTTTGACATCTTTAATCGCCTCCACCAGACCCCGGCTCGCATCACGCAGCCAGTGCAGCGCCTCAGACTGACTCTCCTGCCATGAAAACTGGGCCTTGGAGATAAACTCAATAATGGCACTAAAGAGGTTTTTAATGGTTTCGGTGTAGACTTGGTCAAAATCAAAATCCTCTTTTGCGGATCTCTTCAGGGGAACCTTGCTTAACTCCTTGTCAGGGTCGAGATCCTCTTCGGTGATGACAAAGCTCCGCATCATCAGATCCCGGCCATTCTCATAGAGATGACCGCACTCTTTGCGCAGCGCCTCTACTGCAGAGTCTGGAAATTCGGCAGAGGCGGAGTCGAGATAGCGTGGTGCGGCAATATTTCTTTTGGGTGCCCTGAAGACTCGGTTGAGCAGGGTGACCATCTTCGGAATAAACGGAATCATGACGATGATACCCACCAAATTGAAGATGGTGTGAAACACCGCCAGCTTGAGGGTGTAGTTGTCCGGGGCGATGCCGACAAAACTGCTGACTGAATCGACAGCGACCACAAACTGCGCCATCAGGGCGATGGCGATAAACCCGGTGGCGACATTGAACAACAGGTGCGCTCCCGCCAGCCGTTTACCCATCTCATTGGCGCTGAGGGATCCGATAATGGCGGTGATGGTGGTCCCGATATTGGCGCCGATGGCGAGGGCGAGGGCATTCTCATAGGTGATCTGCTGTGCAGCAAGGGCGGTGATAATCAGGGTGAGGGTGGCGTGACTCGACTGCATAATTACGGTCGCTGACATACCGATTAGAGTGAATACTACCAACCCCATAAAGCCCGGCATGGCGTATTCAGTCAGGTTGATCGTATCTTTAAAGGCCTCAAACCCCTCTTTCATGTAGTGGATACCGAGAAAGAGAAAACCGAGACCGGTGAGAATAGAGCCTACCCCCTTCATCGCTTTCGAGTTCTGGAACATCAGGATCACCCCGAATACCAGCATCGGCATCGCATAGGCGGAGATCTTGACTTTAAGTCCAAAGCCGGCCACCAGCCAGGCACCGGTGGTGGTTCCGAGGTTGGCACCAAAGATGATGCCGATACCTGCAGTTAAGCCGATAAGTCCGGCGCTGAGGAAGGAGATCGTGATGACCGACACCAGTGAGCTTGACTGCATAATGGTGGTGGAGACCACGCCGAAGCTGATACTTTTCCAGAGGGTATCGGTGGTCCTCTTCAGGATCTTTTCAAGAATACCCCCGGTAAAGGCACGGAACCCCTCTTCAAGGGCGAGCATTCCGGCAAGAAAGATGGCGACGCCAGCAGCGATGACCTTAAAATCTGAACTTATCCAGAAGCCGTAGGCGAGGACTGCGAAGATCCCTGCCAGAAATAGTTTTTTATAATACATAGTTACGCCCCGTTTGATAGCAGCTGTGTTGTTATGCGTTCAATATTGATGAATTCAATATTACCGAAATGTTACAGAGCGGTGATCATAGACCTAAAGTCTGGTGACAGCAAGGGGTTAGAGCAGGGGTAAGCGTTACCCGGATTAGCGATGAGAGACGCGGTTGAGCGGAAATCCGCAGAAGAAGAGGCTCCCTTCTCCCTGTCGACTCCTGAGATGGAGGCTCGAGTCATGGTGTTTGAGAATATGTTTGACGATGGCGAGACCGAGACCGGTGCCTGTGTCGCCACACCTCCTGCTCTCCACACGGTAGAAGCGTTCGGTCAGTCTGGAGTGGTGGATTGGGGCGATGCCGATACCGTTATCCTCTACCGCGAGATAGCCGCCACACGCTCCGATCTCCTCTAACAGCGCTTGGCTTACCCGGGTCTGGCGCAGAAGACAGCTCTCCCAGATGATGGTGATTTTCCCCCCTTTTGGGGTGTATTTAATGGCGTTGGTAACTAGATTATTGATAACACTATAGATCTCCTCCGGGTCACCCAACATCGTCAGCTCTGGTTGCACACAGACCGAAAACTGTAGCTCTTTTTCACTATCAAACATCTGCGCTCCGCGGGTAATCTCGTGGATCATCGCTCCCGGGTTGAGCCAGATGGTGTGGCGCTCTATCTCCTCTTTCTCCATCCGTGACAGATAGAGGAGATCGTCGATGATCTGTTTCATCCGCTGTGAATGTTCCTGCATCTGGTTGAGAGAGCGCTTGAGACGCTCTTGCCAGATGGGGGTCGGTTCGATCTCGGCATCGCAGAGTGTTTCGAGATAGCCGTTAATCACAGTTAATGGTGTCTTCAGTTCATGTGAGGCGTTGGTTACAAAATCTTGACGCATCTGCTGCAAGTTTTTTTCACGGGTCACATCCCGCATCAGCAGCAGCCCCCTTTTTTTGGAGAATATGGAGAGTTTCAGTTCAAGGATCTGCTCCTCGGCCAGAGGGGAGGAGAGGAGAGTCTCCCGCTGGGTGGTGATCGCCTCTAACCAATCTACCAGATTCTGTTCGCGCAGAACCTTATCGAGTTGACGCCCCAGGTGTAAGTTCTCATTCAGACGGAGATGCTCTGCAGCCATGGTATTAAACCACTCGATGGTGCGGTTGCGCCCCAGAAGGACCAACCCCAGAGGCAGGGACGCGGTGGTCAGTTGAAATCGCCTCACCTGGCGATTAAGGCGCGACTCTCTTTTGGAACTGGCGCGGTGCATTTTGCGAAGATGGTACTCTACCTCGCCCCAGACGCCGCTACCGTTGGGAAGTTGCTGATGTCCCGATTGGCTCGCCCAGAGAATGAGTTGATTGAGGTGGTAGAGGTGCCAGATGAGATAGAGCGTACAAGTGAGGAGCAGACAAAGCTCAAGCCGATCGAGAAGAAGGCCGATCACCGCAGCGGCAGAGGCCCAGAGCGCAATCCGTTGCAGCTCAAATCGGAAATAGGGGTGAAAATTCAAGGACTACTAACAAGACGGTAGCCACGGCTTCTGACGGTCTCAATCAGCTGTTCATGCCCCTTTAGCTCGAGCAGTCTGCGTAGGCGGCGGATATGGACATCCACGGTCCGCTCACCAATGAATTTGCCGTCCCCCCAGACATAGTCGAGGAGTTGACTACGGCTGAAGAGGCGATCGGGGTGGGACATCAGGAATGAGATGAGGCGAAACTCCGCCGGAGAGAGCTTGATCTCCTCGCCCTCAAGATAGAAGCGATTCTGACCATGGTTGATGCGCATGGGGCCGATGGTGAGGAGTGAATCTTCGGTATCGGGGGTGACTCGGCGAAGGAGGGCGTTGATGCGCGACGCCAACTCCCTTGGGGAGAAGGGTTTGGTGATATAGTCATCGGCACCATAGTCCAGCCCCTGGATGCGATCCTCTTCGGTCCCGCGGGCGGTAAGCATAATCATCGGTAGTTGCCGGTGCATCGGATCTTTGCGCAGCTTCTGTACCAGCTCTATGCCGCTTATCCCCGGTAAATTCCAGTCAATCAGGAGGAGATCGGGGCGATCTGTGGCGATAACTTTGAGGGCGATTTCGGCATCGGCAGCCTCAGAGACCTCCATCCCCTTCTGCCCCAGCGCCATACGCAACATATCACAGATATTTTTCTCATCCTCTACCACCAGAACCTTAACTGCGGATTGAGCCTCATCCAAGCTGTGATACATCCCGTACTCCACCTCTTGCTGCTGAAGTTGTCATTGCGGCATAGGCACGCAGCGCCTGACTCACCTCGCGTTGGCGCGAGTGCGGCTTCCAGGCGAGCGCCCCCTTGGCCTCCATTGTGGTGCGACGAAGTGCCAGCTCTTCGTCACTCAGAGCGACACGGATCGTTCTGCCGGGGATATCGATCTCGATGCGGTCTCCCTCCTCCACCAGGGCGATCGCCCCCCCCTCTGCCGCCTCGGGTGAGGCGTGGCCGATACTGAGACCAGAGGTGCCGCCAGAGAAGCGGCCGTCGGTGAGAAGGGCGCATTTTTTCCCCAGCCCTTTCGATTTGAGATAACTGGTGGGGTAGAGCATCTCCTGCATTCCCGGCCCCCCTTTCGGACCTTCGTAGCGAATGAGGAGGAGATCCCCTTCGTGGATCTGGTCGCTGAGGATCGCCTCCACCGCACTCTCCTGCGACTCAAAGATGCGCGCCGGGCCGGAAAAACGGAGTATGGAGTCGTCAACCCCGGCGGTTTTGACCACACAACCGTCACGGGCGATGTTGCCGTAGAGCACAGCCAGCCCGCCATCACGGCTGTAGGCGTGGGCGAGATCGCGAATACAGCCGCTGCTGCGGTCACTGTCGAGGGTTGGATAGCGCTGCTTCTGGCTGAACGCCTCGGTGGTGGCGACCCCCCCCGGGGCGGCACGATAGAAGTCGAGTCGTTTCTGATCCGTGGTGAGCCGAATATCCCACAGGGCGATCGCCTCAGCCATGGTGGTGGCGTGGACGGTGGAGACATCGCGATGGATCAGCTCTGCGCGGTCGAGTTCACCGAGGAGCGCCATCACCCCACCTGCACGATGGACATCTTCCATGTGGTAGAGCTGGGTGCTGGGGGCGACCTTGCAGAGGTTGGGGACGCGGCGGGAGAGGGCGTCAATCTCCTTCATCGAGAACGGAACCCCCGCCTCCTCTGCGGCAGCGAGAAGATGGAGAATGGTGTTGGTGGATCCCCCCATGGCGATATCGAGCGCCATCGCATTTTCAAACGCCTCGAAGGTGGCGATGGATCGTGGCAGAACCGAGGCGTCGTCCTGTTCATAGTACCGCTTCGCCATGGCAACAGCGATGGAGCCGGCCTCGAGAAAGAGCCGTTTGCGATCACTGTGGGTCGCCACCAGTGAGCCGTTTCCGGGGAGAGAGAGGCCGAGCGCCTCGGTGAGGCAGTTCATGGAGTTGGCGGTGAACATCCCGGAACAGGAGCCGCAGGTGGGGCAGGCGCTGCGTTCCATACGGGCGACATCCTCATCGCTGTTGCGGCTGTCCCCCGCCTCGATCATCGCATCAATGAGATCGACATGGCGCTCCGCGCCCTGCCACTGCACCTTTCCCGCCTCCATCGGTCCCCCGGAGACAAAGATGGTGGGGATATTGAGACGGAGCGCAGCATTGAGCATCCCCGGGGTGATCTTGTCGCAGTTAGAGATGCAGATAAGGGCGTCGGCGGTGTGGGCGTTGCACATATACTCCACCGAGTCGGAGATGATCTCGCGTGAGGGGAGGGAGTAGAGCATCCCGCCATGCCCCATGGCGATCCCGTCATCGATGGCGATGGTATTAAACTCTTTGGCGACTCCACCGGCGCGCTCCACCTCTCGCGCCACCAGTTGCCCCATATCCTTCAGATGAACATGTCCCGGGACAAACTGGGTGAAGGAGTTGGCGATGGCGATAATCGGTTTATTGTCAAAATCCTCATCTTTCATCCCGGTGGCGCGCCATAGCGAGCGTGCCCCGGCCATATTGCGGCCTCGGGTCGAGGTGTGGGAACGGTAGGTAGGCATCGGTTTCTCTCTCAGGTTTGGGTCATTAGTGGGTGGAGGCGGGAGATTATAGCCCACCTCGGGTAATGATGAACCACTCCGGGGGTGGGGAGCGGGGGTGGAGGCAGTCGGCACTCTGCTGCTCCCAACTGAAAATAGGGGGGAGCTGTCTCACCCAGGTTGAAATCGCCTCCAACTCTTCGCGGCCGCTGCTGTGGCCGGGGTAGACAATAATCGAGAGTACCCCATCTGTTGCGAGAAGAGAAGTGGACTGTTGCAGCGCCGAGAGGGTGGTTTCGCTCTGGGTGGTGATCCCCCGCTCTCCCCCCGGTAGATAACCGAGATTGAAGAGTATCGCTCCCACCCTGCCGTGAAAGCGGGTGGGAAGACGGCGGGAGATCGTGCTGTGACAGTCGCAGAAGAGGGCGGTACGCACCGATCTCTCGGCCCGCTGCAGCCGCTGACGACTGTTGTTGACCGCTATCGCCTGACGATCAAAACCGAAGAGCCAGCCACCGGGCGAGATGGTCTGCGCCAGAAAGAGGGCGTCATGGCCGTTACCGAGGGTGGCATCCACCACCGTAGTCCCAGAACGAATGAACCCTGCGAGGCGCTGCTGCACCTGCAGGGTTAACGGAGGAGTTAAAGGATAACCCAACGCGTGGGTTGAGGGCTTACTGAAAAGTTAGTTTCCTGCAGTGATGGCGAGGAAGTTGGCGGTAATGGTGGCGTCTGCGGTTTTATGGACTTCGCAGTCGCTCTTTTCGATACCATTACTGGTGGAGATGGCGGTACTGGTGATGGAGTAGTCATCCATGCCATTGACCAGCCCGGCGACATCATCACAGTTATCGACCGTGACGCAGACCCCGGCAGCCGGTGTATGTCCTTTGACCGCACAGCCGGAGAAGTTGATGGAGGAGGCAGAGCTGAGGGCACCGGCGATCCCCTTCACCGCGGCGGCATCTGCATCACTACTCAGATCGACAAACTTGGGCATGGCGGTCGCCGCGAGGATACCGAGAATGACGATGACCATAATCAGTTCGATAAGGGTGAAACCGCTGTGTGAGGTGCTGATGGTGCGCATAGTCTATTCCTTTTGGGTTAAATGGGGTCGGGCTGTACCATTAGTATAGTCATTAGTAGGTCTATTATTTCCTGTTCAACCGAGGGACGCAACCATTTTTTCTCTGTGAATATAGTGGTTCAACCGGGATTGGCGCAGAAAATTTCATCCATCTGCAGGTGGATGGTCTCAAATGCTGCCAGTACCCGGGGGTCGAAATCGTCGGGAGAGGTGCGGCCATCGCCCTCGGTGATAATCGCAAGCGCCTTCTCATGGGAGAAGGCGGGCTTATAGACGCGGGCCTGGCGCAGGGCGTCATAGACATCGGTGATCGCGACGATACGGGCAGAGAGGGGGATCTGATCCCCCTTTAGATTAAAGGGGTAGCCACCACCATTGAACTTTTCGTGGTGGTAGCGGGCGATCTCTGCCGCCATCTCCATCTGGGGAGAGTCTCCGAGAATCTTGGCGCCATAAATGGGGTGGGCCTGCATCGCCTTAAACTCTTCGTCGGTCAGCTTTCCCGGTTTTTTCAGAATATTTGGCGAGATATGGATCTTGCCGACATCATGCATCTGCGCCGAGTAGTGGATAGTTTTGACAAAGTCGTAATCGAGCCCCATCGCTACGGCAATGGCGCGGGAGTAGAGGTTGATGCGTACAATGTGGGCACCGGTATCCTCATCATTGGCCTCGGAGGCGCGGGCGAGGGCATCCATGGCGTAGATAAAGGCGTTCTCAATCTGGAGACTCTCCAGTGAGACCCGGCTTAGGGACTCTGTGGTGATCGCCAGCCCCTTAAGCACCGAGGCGTCGTAGAAATCGACATCACCGCCACTATAGAAGGCGATCACCGCTGTATTGCCGCTGCTGTAGGTGGCAAAGCTGCGGATGGTGCCGACTTTTGCCCGCACCTCGGGGTGAAAGCGCTGCTGAAACTGCTCCAGTGACTGACCGTGCCCCTCCTCGAAATTGAGAAATTTGACCTCCTCTTTTCCGTAGTTGATGGCGTGGTCGCGGGCATCGGCACTCAAGAGGATCGGTGTTGGATCACACCTCACCCGTCCCTGGTGGACGCTGTAGATGTGCGCCTGACGCTGCCCATCCTCTTGAGATTCGATCATCATCAGGTGGGTCAGTTCGGTACGGTTATCGGTCTGGGCGCGAACCATCTCTTCAAGCAGGTTCTCGACGCTGCTGTAGAGTTCAAACTGTAGAGGGTCGTAATGGGCAAGAGCGGTGTCGAGAGCGTCGGTCAGACCGCTCAGTTGAGTGGTGACGCTATTGAGCCGCTGCTGCAGGCGGTGGTTGGCGGTGACATCACGACCGGTAATAAACAGGTTGCCTTCGTCATCATCACGAATAAGAAAGTTGATGCTCTTCTCACCAAAGTGGGTATTACACGAGATTTTCAGGCGCTGGCTATTGCGATGGAGGATCTTCTCCTGCACTGCGGGAGGGAGAAGCGCCAGTGGGTTGTGTAGAGGGAAGGCGTGCTGCTGCAGAAATTCACGGGTGACCCGGTTGATAAACTCCACCTCGCCCTTCGGTTTGAGGCGAATGATCATATCGGGATTCATCTCGGGGTACTTCAGCATCACCTGATTCATCTTGGTCAGCATGAGACGGCGTCCGAATGCGGTGATGAGCCACGGGACGGCGAACGGGATGGCAATCTTGAACAGGTTGTACCATAGCCCGTCATCGCTAGAGAGATAGGGTCTCCCCTCTGAGTTGAAACAGAGGGTGTTGAGCAAGCCGAGGAGATGGATGAGACCACCGACCACCAATGCGGCCAGAGGCGGGCGTTCAAGAATGGGGGTCAGATGGCGTTGGAGGGTGTTGAGCATACGATTCTTCCAAAGAACTGATGTGGATACTGTAGCAGAAATGGGGCGGAGAGAAAAAGTTGATAAAATTAATCAGAAATTGCTTGACAGTAAATTAATAGATGCTAATATGTGTCTCAAGTTGATGTTGATTAGATGGTGTTGCCGGGGTGCACCGACAGTTTTACCCTCCTCGTTAGAACCCCCTTTGGGCTGGAAACAGAGATAAAGACTCATTTCCAGCTTTTTTTTGCCTGAAATTCGGGGTCAAGCGGCAATGAGCTGCTCCATCACCCCCTCCGCCTGACTGCCATAGCCGCCACCAAACATATTAAAGTGGTTGAGCAGGTGGTAGAGGTTGTAGAGTTTTTTCCGCTGTTGGTAGCCACTATCCAGCGGCCACGCCTCCTCATAGGCGTCGTAAAAACGGCGGCTAAAACCGCCAAACAGCTCGGTCATCGCGATATCGGTCTCACGGTCACCGTAGTAGACAGCGGGATCAAAGATCACCGCCTCTCCCTGCTCACTAAAGGCGTAGTTCCCTGACCAGAGATCACCGTGAAGAAGAGAGGGCTGCGGGCAGTGGTGAGCAAGAAGTTGGGGTAGCTGCTGCAGTAGCCTCTCCCCAAGGCGGCTCATCTTCCGGCTGCAGCCACCCTGAGCGGCCCACTGTAACTGGGGTAAAAGGCGACACTCCCGCCAGAAGTCGATCCAGTTGTGGTGGTAATCGTTGAGCTGCGGGGTGGAGCCGATGGTGTTACTGCGCTGCCAGCCGAAACGGTCTGCAGTGATGCGGTGCATCGCCGCCAACTGGCTGCCAAATTTCGCCATATCCCCTGTACCGCCAAAGGGGATATTCTCCAGCACCAGCCACGAATGGGTGGTACCGGCACCGCTGGCGATGGGGCGGGGGCTCCTTAGCCCGGGAGCGTTTTCAAGTTCGAGCAGACCCTCAGCCTCGGCGACAAACATCTCAAGGCGCTCTGGTTGATTGAGTTTGACAAAATAGGTGGCAGCGCCATCACTAAGCCGAAAGGCGCTATTGATGCAGCCGCCGCTCACCCCTTGTCGCTGCTGGATCACAAAAGGGCGATCGCGCTTCTGGTTGATGGCGTGTTCAATCTCACTCCAGACAGAGATCATCTTCTCCATCTTTACTTATCTCTCCTCTTCCGGTTTTGGGCTCCAGTGGCGACGGTTGATGGCGTATTCACTCACCTTGCCGCGCAGCGGTAACAGCAGCATACCGTCGAGTCGTGTCACCATTTGCGGGGTGTGGTAGCGGTGGATGCCGATGGTCATCCCCTCATGCCCTTGGCGCGGTTGGTGACGATAGGTGGCGCAGAGACGATCCCAGAGTGAGAGATTAAAACCAAAATTGCTGTTGGCCTCGTCATCCTCCACCGAGTGGTGGACACGGTGCATATCGGGGGTGACCAGCAGTGTGCGTAGCCAGTGATCTACAGTGAGCGGCAGTTTGATGTTACCGTGGTTAAACATCGCCATGGCGTTAAGGATGATCTCGAACAGAACGACGGCGATGACCGGCGCCCCGATGACGACGATGGTGGCAAATTTAATCAGCATCGACAGAATGATCTCTAACGGGTGGAAGCGGGCACCGGTGGTGACATCGTAATCGGGATCGGCATGGTGTACCCGGTGCAGCCGCCATAACAGGGGGACGGCATGAAACAGGATATGCTGAATATAGATCGCAAAATCGAGGATAATCACCGCCAGAATGGTGGCGAGCCAACCGGGGGTGTGAAAGTGGTGAAAAAGGCCCCAGCCGTGCAGTTCGGCAAAAGCGGCGACACCCACCGCCGCAGCGGGAAAGAGAAGTCGCAACAGCAGGGTGTTGAGAAAGGTGAGAAGAAGGTTATTGACCCAGCGTTCGCTTTTGGAACGGAGCAGGCGGCGGCGGGGAGAGATCACCTCCCAGATGGCGATGAGAAGAAGAACACCGAAAAAAAAGGTGCTGCGAATGGTGGTTTCATGGTGCAGAAGCCAGACAGATAGATCGATGGGAACCTCCTTGCCAACAGGTATTTTGGCTCTGGATATTGCGGTGAATTGTGACAACAGGAGACAAGATATGAGAAACCGATCATCGGCGGAGTGGTGAACGAAGTCAAGCTGGGAGTTGAGAAGAGTCGTAACCGTTCAGACCCCAATGCTATTAAGTTAGCGTGAAATACATTAGCGTAACCATTCACTCCCCTGGCCTGTTTTAGCCCTCACCCCGGCCCTCTCCCAATGGG